>JBFLKL010000025.1:0-7241 GCA_040883175.1 Synechococcaceae cyanobacterium
CATCAGCGGCGTCAGCGACACGGCCAGGGCGATCAGGCAGACCATGGCGATCCCCACCAGCAGGTGGGGCCCCACGAACAGCTTGCCGTTGTTCAGGTAGGTCACCCCCATGCCGCCGAAGCAGCCCAGCACCAGCAGGGCCAGCAGGATGCTGCCCATCTGGAAGTGGCGTTTGGCGAACTGCCCCTTGATCAGCTGCTTGCGCGTCTCGGCATCGGCGGTGCGCGTCTTCTTGGCCTTGATGCCGAGCACGGCGCTGTACCCGCCGAGGGCCAGCAGGCCCCACATGGTGAGCGGGTGCAGGAAGTTGAGGGCGAAGGCGAGCGACTCGCTCATGGGTCGGGGCCGTGGTGGTGCACGTGGCCGAAGCTACAACCGCTCAGTGCAGGAAGTGACGCCGGCCCGTGACCACCATCACCAGGCCGAGTTCATTGCAGGCGCTGATGGAATCGGCGTCGCGCACGCTGCCACCAGGCTGGATCACGGCCCTGATGCCGTGGCGGGCCGCCAGCCGCACCGTGTCGTCGAACGGGAAGAAGCCGTCGCTGGCCAGCACCGCCCCCCTGGCCGCCGCCGCCGCCGCCTCCAGGGCCAGCCGGGCCGACCCCACCCTGTTCATCTGGCCGGCGCCGATGCCGAGGCTCTGCCCCTCCCGGGCCACCACGATGGCGTTGGAGCGCACGTGGCGCACCAGTTTCCAGGCGAAGCGCAGGTCGTCGAATTCCTCGATCGAGGGCTGGCGCTCACTCACCACCTGCCAGCCGCTCTCGTCCACGGTTGCATCGTCGAGATCCTGCACCAGCACGCCGCCGAGGACGGAGCGCAGCTGGCGCCTGGGGGCCCTGGCGATGGCGTCGGCGTCGAGTTCCAGCAGCCGCAGATTGGCCTTGGCCGCCAGTTGCTCCCGGGCATGACCAGCGAAGCCCGGGGCCACCACGCACTCCAGGAACAGGCCGGTGAGCTGCTCGGCAGCGGCGGCGTCCACTGGTGTGTTGAGAGCCACGATGCCCCCGAAGGCCGAGAGGCGATCGGCGTTCAGCGCCCGTTCGAGGGCGTGGGCGCAACCGCTGCCCACGGCCACCCCGCAGGGATTGGTGTGCTTCACCACCACGGCCGCCGGCTGGGCGCCGGTGCCGTAGCCGAACTCGCGCACCGTGGCCAGGGCGGCGTCGAGGTCGATGAGGTTGTTGTAACTGAGCTCCTTGCCCTGGAGCTGAAGGGCCGCACCCCAGCCGGCATCGCTCTGGCTGTACCACAGGGCCGGCTGGTGGGGGTTCTCGCCGTAGCGCAGGGCCTGGCGCGGCGGCAGCTCGAGCTGCAGCGGCGCAGCCTCTGAAGCCTGCGCTGGCGCCTGGCCTGAGCCCGAGGCCTCAGCGGCGCGCTGGTCGGCCAGGCGGCCCGCCAGCCAGCCACTGATGGCGGCGTCGTACCGCGCCGTGTGCTCGAAGGCGGCCAGGGCCAGCTCACGACGCAGCCCTTGATCCACCCGCCCCTCCCGCAGGGCGGCCAGAAAGGCGTCGTACTGGCCGGGGCTGGTGAGCACCGCCACATCGGCATGGTTCTTGGCAGCGGCGCGCACCATGGCGGGACCGCCGATGTCGATGGTCTCGATGGCCGTGTCGAAGGCCACGGCCGGGTCAGCCACCGTTTCCCTGAAGGGGTAGAGGTTCACCACCACCACATCGATCGGTGCGATGCCCTGACCGGCCAGGTCGGCCTGGTGCGAGGCCTCCGAGCGACGGGCCAGGATGCCGCCATGGATGCGGGGATGCAGGGTCTTGACCCGACCGCCGAGGATCTCCGGCGATCCGGTGTGGTCCGCCACCTTGGTGACGGGCAGGCCGGCGGCCTGCAGGGCTGCGGCGGTGCCGCCGCTGGAGATCAACTGATAGCCAGCCTCCAGCAGCCCCTGGGCCAGGGGCACCAGACCGTCCTTGTTGGAGACGCTCAGGAGGGCCGTGGGCGCCATGGCTCGCAGTCGGACAGCAGTGGGGCCAACCTACGCAGCAGCACAGCAGCGACGGAACTCTCGATGGTTGAGGAGCGCGACGACCGGGATCCGGCACCGGGTTCGAGGGGCGCTGATCGGATCACCCGGCAGGCCGCCGGAGCCGAACGTCGACTGGTCCTGCTGCACGGCTGGGGAGCCGACGCGGACGACCTGTTCGAACTCGCCGGATTGCTGGTGGGACCGGAGTCGAGCGTGGTGGCGCTGAGGGCGCCGCTCCCCCATCCGGCAGGCCAGGGGCGCCAGTGGTATGACCTGCAGCAGCCGGGCTGGCCGCAGCTTCCGGCTGCCCGCGAGGACCTGCGCCGACGCCTGCTGGCTCTCGATGCCGAACTACCTCTCGCCCGCACGGTGCTGCTTGGCTTCTCCCAGGGGGCGGCCCTGGCCCTGGACGTGGCCACCGGCGCTGGCGCGCTGCCGGTGGCCGGGGTGATCGGCTGCAGCGGCTATCCCCACCCCGACTGGCGGCCTGGATCCTTGATCGCCGCAGCCGGCGCTGCTGCAGGGACCGGGGGAGCCGGGCAGCCGGCTCCCGTGTTGCTCACCCATGGAAAGCTGGATCCGGTGGTGCCCTACGCCGCGAGCGAGGACCTCAGACGGCAGCTGCGTGACAGCGGCCGTGACGTGGCCCTGATCGGCTTTTCCGGTGGGCACAGCATCGATGCATCCCTGTTTCCAGCCCTGCGGGACTTCATCGAGGCCTGCTGGGGCAGGCCTGGCCGGGGAGGCTGAACGGCCGCCACCGGCTGGCGGCAGCCGGCAGGGATCAGCAGGGGGCGTCGATCAGACGAAATCAGACGAAGGCGTATTCGTACTCCTCCATCTCCTCCCAGTCATCGGCCGCCAGGGCCTCGATCCCCTCGAACAGCACCTCTTCACCGATGCGATCGACGATCTCACGCAGGGACGGGAACAGGAAGTGGTTCTCTTCGGCGTACTGGGCGCTGAACAGACCCTTCTCCCCCCAGAAGAAGCGATCGGTGGTGTGCTCGTTGCGGCGCACGTTGAGCAGCGCCGGCGGCACCAGAGCCTGCTCGGCGATGTAGCGACGGGCAGCGGTGACGGGCTTGTGGGAACCGGTTTCGAGGTTGAAGGTGGGGACATGGGCCAGCACCCGCTGACCGGCCAGACGGCGGCGGCTGATCCGCTTGCGCTTCTTGGACATCAGGTAACTCCCGACGGCGGGAGAGGATCGAGGAACAGGGGGGGGGAACACGAGCGGGAGTGACCCGCAGAACGAACCGGGGCCTCAGGCAGCCCAGGCGCATGACGTCCAACCTGGCGATTGCGGCCGCGGCCTCAGGAGCACCGGCGCAATCGGGGGAGCACCGCCCATTCGGAACTCCCCACAGCAGTTGAACGGAACAGGCCCTGGCTGCCCAGGGCCCGAACATTCCTCTGCTGTAGCCTCACTTGCGACGAAGCGCAACTCGGCCAGCGGCATCGGCGACCTCACAGCCCGCGCGCGAATCGTGCGGTAGTGGTCGATACGACGATCTTAAGACTTTTTCCCGGAATTTCCCCGCAGGCTCCAGATTTTCTTCAGCGGGCCGGTGAACGGTCGCCCCAGCGAAGCCGATGCCAGTCTCCAAGCGGTTCCTGAGCCTGCTGAACTTCCAGCTGGCCCAGTTCGCCGATCGCGGCGACGTGGCCTCTCTGGTGGTGTACGTCACCGAACCGGGACCCGCCGAGACCCCCAGCCTGATTCCTGTGGGGCAGTGGCCCAGCGCGGGCCTCGTGCTCCCGCCCCTGGCGGCGGACAGCCCGCTGCGGGCACCGGAGGAACGGCGGCGCTGGCTGCCCCTGCGCCATCAGGGGGTGCTGCTGGGGGCGCTGCAGGTGGAGAGCAGCCAGGTGCCCTGGCCCGAACCCCTGCGGCAGCGGTTGCAGGCGGTGGCCCTCTGCCTCACCGAGGGGCTCTGCCTCGACCTGGAGCACCGGCGACTGCAACACCGGTTCCACCACCAGCAGGAGCAGCTGCAGGTGCTTCTGCATCAGCTGCGCAATCCCCTGGCGGCCCTGCGCACCTTCGGCCAGCTGTTGCTGCGTCGGCTCGAGGGGGACAGTCGCAACCGCGGCCTGGTGGAGGGCCTGCTGCGGGAGGAGCAGCAGCTGCGGCGCTATGTGGACGCCATCGACCAGCTGGGGAGGAGCGAAGCAGCCTTCGGCGCCGCTGAAACGGCCACGCCTCTGCTGCTGCCGCCCAGCCTCGGGGGCGAGCAGCGGCAGCCGCTGGACGTGCTGTTGCAGCCCTTGCTCCAGCGTGCCGCCGCCACCGCTGCGCTGCAGTCCCGGCCCTGGCACCCCCCGGCGCAGCTGCCCGGCTGGCAGGGCGATGCCGGCAGCGTGGCGGAGATCCTGGCCAACCTGCTGGAGAACGCCTTCCGCTACAGCCGGGCCGGCACGGCCGTGGGACTGCATGTGGCCCCATCCCCCGGGGGAGGCTGGGAACTCACCGTGTGGGACGGTGGCGAGACGATCGCCGAAGGCGAGCGGGAGCGGATCTTCGAGCCCGGAGAGCGGGGCGCGCAGGGAGCGGATCTCCCGGGCACCGGGCTGGGGCTGGCGCTGGCGCGTCAGCTGGCCCGCCGGCTGGGGGGGGATCTGCGCCTGGAGCCCTGCCCCCACAGGGTGGATGCCTCCCTGCCGGAGTGCGGCAATGCCTTCAGGCTCAGCCTGCCTCCGCCCGCAGACGCAGCAGGCTCCACAGCAGACCCGTGAGCAGCAGGGCCAGGGTTTCACCCCACTCCACGCAGGCTCCATAGCTGTCACCGCTGTGCCCCCCCAGGCGGCGGCCCAGCCACCAGGGCAACAGCACCGCCGGCGCCAGGCCCGCTGCCACCGGCGCCAACAGGCCAGCTGGCGGCAGGGTCCGGCCCGCCGCGGCGCTCAGGACCGCGCTGGCGGCCAGCAGGGGAACGCTCACGAGCAGGGCCGGCAGCAGTTCGGGAGCCAGGCCGCGCCAGTGGAGGCGGTGGAAGGCGGCGGTGCCGCCGGCGCCCGGCCCCTGGCGCAGATAGGGATAGCGCTGCATGGCCAGCAGGGGGGCGACCCGCCCCCAGAAGCCCGCCCAGACCAGGGCCGTCGCGCCGATCCATGCCGCCAGAGGCGCCAGGCAGAGCAGGCCTGCGGCCCGCAGCAGCCCCAGCAGCAGGGCCGCCTGCACCGCCGCGGCCCCCACCCGGCTGTCCTGCATGGCCTCCAGGGCGCGGGGGCCGGCGGCCAGACCATCGGCGGTGTCGAGGGCGCCGTCGTGATGCAGCCCGCCACTGAGCAGCAGGGCCAGAGCCATCACCAGCGCCACCCGGGCACCCGCCGGCAGCCAGGCCTCACTCAGCAGCCACAGCAGCGCCTGCAGGCCGCCGAGCACCACGCCGATCAGCGGCGCGAACCGGGCAATGCGCTGGAAGCGGGGAGCGATGCCGGGCCAGGCCGGCAGCACCGAGTAGAAGACCCAGGCACCGGCCAGGTCGCGCAGCCACCCTGGTGCGCGGCATGGGCGGCACGTAGCGTCGTCAGAGCTCCGGTGCGGCCCCATCAGCGTTCCTCCGATCGGCGGCGGTTCACCCGGCTGCTCCGGGAGCGACGGGCCGTTCAGCTTCGCGATCACCGCCCGCTGCAACGGCAGCCGCGCGCGCTGCGGCCGCTTCCACACCCCGCACGGAGCCGTGGAGACGCCCTGCTTCATGCCGGTGGGCACCCTGGGGACGGTGAAGGGGATCACCGCCGCCCAGCTGGGCGACACCGGTGCCCGGATGGTGCTGGCCAACACCTACCACCTGCATCTCCAGCCCGGTGAGGGGATCGTGGCCGAGGCGGGCGGACTGCACCGGTTCATGGGCTGGGACGGGCCGCTGCTCACCGACTCGGGGGGCTACCAGGTGTTCAGTCTGGGCGACATCAACCGCATCAACGACGAGGGGGTCACCTTTCGCTCCCCCCGCGACGGACGGCGCATCGAGCTCACGCCGGAGCGGGCGATGGCGATTCAGATGGACCTGGGTGCCGATGTGGCCATGGCCTTCGACCAGTGCCCGCCGCACCCGGCCAGCGAGGCCGAGGTGGCGGCCGCCTGCAGGCGCACCCACAGCTGGCTGGAGCGCTGCATCGCCAGCCACACCAGGCCGGACCAGGCCCTGTTCGGCATCGTGCAGGGGGGCTGCTTCCCGGGGCTGCGGGCTGAATCGGCCCGGGTGGTGGCCTCGATGGACCTGCCCGGCATCGCCGTGGGCGGCGTGAGCGTGGGCGAGCCGGTGGAGGCGATGCACCGCATCCTGCGCCAGGTGGGGCCGCTGCTGCCCGAGGAGCGCCCCCATTACCTGATGGGGGTGGGCAGCCTGCCGGAAATGGCCCTGGCGGTGGCCCAGGGGTTCGATCTGTTCGACTGTGTGCTGCCCACCCGGCTGGGTCGCCACGGCGCCGCCCTGGTGGGCGGGGAACGCTGGAACCTGCGCAACGCCCGCTTCCGCCACGACCATCAGCCGCTCGATGCCAGCTGCCCCTGTCCGGCCTGCCGGCAGCACAGCCGCGCCTACCTGCACCATCTGATCCGGGCGGAGGAAATGCTGGGCAAGGTCCTGCTCAGCCTGCACAACATCACCCATCTGGTGCGCTTCACCCGGGCCATGGCCCGGGCGATCCGGGAGGGCTGTTTTGCGGAGGGTTTCGCTCCCTGGGAGGCCCAGTCCCCGGCTGCACACACGTGGTAGCGTCCGATCCACGCCTGTCGATCGAGTTCCGGGATGGCCGCCTACGCCCTGCAGACCCTGGCCCAGCTGCCCGAGGCCTACCAGGCCTTCGCCCCGCTGGTGGACATCCTGCCGATCATCCCCCTGTTCTTCCTGCTGCTGGCCTTCGTGTGGCAGGCCTCCGTGGGTTTCCGCTGAACCCCGGCGAACCGTCGAGCTGTCCCGCTGAGGCGCCCGGCCGCCCCACTCCGCTCAACCGCGCCTGAGCACCGCCCAGGCGAACGCCGGCAGCGCCAGCATCCGCCTCCAGCGCCGCGGTTCCTGAACCAGCCGGTACAGCCACTCGATGTGCAGGGCTCCCATCCAGCCGGGGGCCCTGGTCTTGACCCCGGCCCAGACGTCGAAGCTGCCGCCCACCCCCATCCAGAGGCCGCCGCGGCGACCGGACAGGGCGGCGATCCAGGTCTCCTGGCGCGGCACTCCCAGGGCCACAAGCACCAGATCCGGGCGGGCAGCCAGCAACCGGGCCTCGAGGGCCGGCCAGG
>JBFLKL010000212.1:0-7907 GCA_040883175.1 Synechococcaceae cyanobacterium
CTGATCGTGGCCCTGGGCGGCGGCGTGGTGGGCGACATGGCCGGCTTCGCCGCCGCCACCTGGCTGCGCGGCATCGCCGTGGTGCAGGTGCCCACCACCCTGCTGGCCATGGTGGATGCCGCCATCGGCGGCAAGACCGGGGTGAACCACCCCGGCGGCAAGAACCTGATCGGCGCTTTCCACCAGCCCCGGCTGGTGCTGATCGATCCCACCACCCTCGCCACCCTGCCGGAGCGCGAATTCCGCGCCGGCATGGCCGAGGTGATCAAGTACGGGGTGATCGGCGACGCCGCCCTGTTCGCCGAGCTGGAGGCCGCCGGCGACATCAGCTCGATGGCGGCCGTGGGTCCGGCACTGCTGCAGACCCTGCTGGAGCGCTCGGCCGCCGCCAAGGCGCGGGTGGTGGCGGCCGACGAACGCGAGGGCGGGCTGCGGGCGATCCTCAACTACGGCCACACCCTCGGCCACGTGGTGGAGACGCTCTGCGGCTACGGCACCTGGCTGCACGGCGAGGCCGTGGCCATCGGCATGGTGGCCGCCGGCGAGATCGCCCTGGCCAAACGCCTCTGGAGCGCCGAGGAGCAGCGGCGCCAGAAGGCCCTGATCGCCGCCGCCGGCCTGCCCCAGGCCTGGCCCAGCCTCGATCCGGCGGCGGTGCTGCGCTGCCTCCAGGCCGACAAGAAGGTGAAGGACGGCCGGGTGCGCTTCGTTCTGCCCACCCGCATCGGCGCGGTGGAGATCCGCGACGACGTGGACAGCGAGCGGATCCTGGGCGTGCTCGCCAACCTGGCGGCTGAACGAGGGTCCGCGCCCTAGGCCAGATGCCGCAGAAACCACCCGCAGGCCAGGTGTGCCGCCTCGGCCAGGGTGCCGGGCTCCTCGAACAGATGGCTGGCGCCAGGAACCAGCTCGAGGGCGTGGGGCGCCACCAGCCGCTGGGCTGCCTGGCGATTCAGCTCCAGCACCGCGGTGTCGCGGCTGCCCACGATCAGCAGCGTGGGACAAGGAACCCGCGGCAGCGCCGCCATCGCCAGATCGGGACGGCCACCCCGGGAGACCACCGCCCGCACGGCATCGGGCCGCTCCGCGGCTGCATCCAGGGCGGCGGCCGCCCCGGTGCTGGCCCCGAACAGGCCCAGCGGCAGGCCCCGCAGCTGCGGGTGCCGAACCGCCCAGTCGATCGCACCCACCAGCCGCCGGCTGAGCAGCGGAATGTCAAAGCGCAGGGCGGCATCCTGCCGATCGCGGCGCTCCTCCTCGGCGGTGAGCAGGTCGAACAGCAGGGTGGCCAGACCCCCTTGCTGCAGCACCTGGGCCACGAAACGGTTGCGGGAGCTGAAGCGGCTGCTGCCGCTGCCGTGGGCGAAGAGCACCAGCCCCCGCGGCGCGACAGGCGCACACAGGTCGCCGGCCAGCTCCACGCCGGCGGCGGCGAGCATCACGGCCGCGGATTCTCCCCCTGCATCTCGCCGCTCAGACCTCGCCGTAACAGTCCTCCAGAGCCGTTTCCAGGGTGGTGAGCAGCAGCGCCAGCGCCGCGCGCGCCTCCAGATCGGGGCTGTTCACCGAGGCGATCCAGCGATGGCAGAGCGCCAGGATCTGGTCGAACAGCGGCCCGCCGCGGCTGATGCTGGCCATCACCCGCTCCAGGCCGAGCTCGTCAACCTCCGGCGGCAGTCCCACCACGTAGCGGCGACCGTCGTCGCCCACATAGGTGAGCCGGCCGGCCTCATCCACGATCGGCGCGGCATGGGGCGTGATCGGCGTGTCGTCGCCACCGGCGCACTCTTCGGCCATGGCACGTCCCCCCCCGATCGTCCTGCTGGTCCACACCTAGGCACGCGGGGGCCCATTGCCAAGGGTGCAAAGCACCCAATCAGGGCCTGAGCGCATTGCGGGGCGGCTCGCCGCTGCCCCGCTCCAGCCCCCGCTGCCAGCGGGCCAGCTGGCGCTCCACGGCCAGAAGCAGCAGCGCCACCGCCAGCCCGGAGACCACGAGCAAGCCCGAGGGCTGCAGGCCACCCAGCCACACCGCCGCCAGCAGCAGCAGGGGGACGAGCACCACCAGCCCCTGCAGCCAGGGGCGCCAGCGGCGGATGCGTGCATGGGCCACCGCGCAGCTGCGGCAGTGGCGCGTGTGGGCCTCGAAGCGGTCCATCAGCGGCGCCGGCCCCTGGCGGGGCGGCAGGGACTGGCCGGGGAAGGGCTCGCCGCCGTGCTCCACGATCCAGTCATGCAGTGCCTTCACATAGACATCGGCGCTGGTGGGCAGGTAGCAGGCCCGGGTGAAGTTCTCGCTGCCACCGCGGCTGGCCAGGGCCCGTTCCTGCCAGTGCAGGAACCCCTGATCGTCCTCGAGCACGGGGTGGTTGCCGATGTGCTGCAGCCAGCGGGGGGTGAGCCCGAGCAGCAGCCGCGGCAGGCGCGAGCGGAACTGAAAGGGGAACCGGGCGATCAGACGGCAGGTCCCGCGGTGGGTGGGGGTGGCGTAGACCACCGTGAGGAACCGCGCGAATCCCTTGGCGTCCAGGTCGTGCCACATCAGGCCCGGCGCCACGAAGGTGGTGAACTGGCTGCCGAGCTTGCCCCGCCGTGGCCCCTCCGCCCAGGCGGCGGTGAATCCCCCGGGGCCATGGCCGGTGAGCTCCGCCTCCACGGGGGCGGCGTTGTCGCGCCGGCCCACGGTGCGGTGATGGGTGAAGGGCACGTGGCTCACATCGAGCACGTTCTCCAGCAGGGTGAGCGCGTCCATGGGCAGGTCGCGGAAGGTGTCCTGCACCAGCCAGCCGGGCTCCTCCAGCAACGGCACCAGGGGCAGCGGCACCTCGGCCGCGGCGGCGGCATCGCCGGCGAACACGAACAGCAGCCCCTGGGCCGTGGCCGTGGCGTAGGCGCGGCAGCGGGCCCGGCCGCTGGCACAGGCCGTGGCGGCCACCTGCTCCGGGGCCTGGGGGATGGCGGTGCAGCGGCCCTCGCCGTCGAAACTCCAGCCGTGATAAGGGCACTCCAGCTCGCCTCGGGTATTGATCCGGCCCTCGCTGAGGGGCACGAGCCGGTGGGGGCACACATCGGCGAAGGCCCGCCAGTGCTCGGTGGTGGCGTCCCACCAGAGCACCAGGTCCTGATCCAGCAGGGTGAAGGCGAACGGGCGGCGGCGGTCGAGATCCTTCAGGCAGGCCACCGCGTACCACTGCTGCAGCCAGTGCTGCCGCCAGCGCTCCTGCTGCAGCTGGGGCTCGGTGGCGGGAACCGTGCTGGAGAGGGCCATGAACTGCGCGTGCCTGGCCGGATGATGGCGCGCCAGCGGGCCCGGCATCGCGGGTAGGTTCCCTACCGGCGACGCCGATAGCGGATGGGCACGATTGCGGTGAGCGGCGCCAGCGGCAAGACCGGCTGGCGGGTGGTGCAGGAGGCCCTGCGCCAGGGTCACACGGTGCGGGCCCTGGTGAGGCCCGGCTCCGAGCTGCCGGCTGGCCTCGAGGAGGCGGAGGTGATCCGCCTGGAGCTGGGGCGGAGCGAGGCGCTGGAGCAGGCGCTGCGCGGATGCGAGGCCCTGGTGATCGCCACCGGCGCCCGGCCCTCGGTGGACCTCACCGGGCCGCTGCAGGTGGATGCCTTCGGAGTGCGCAAGCAGATCGAGGCCTGCCAGGCGGTGGGCCTGAAGCGGGTGGTGCTGGTGAGTTCCCTCTGCGCCGGCCGCTGGATCCATCCCCTCAACCTGTTCGGCCTGATCCTGGTGTGGAAGCGGGTGGGCGAGCGCTGGCTGGAGCAGAGCGGCCTCGACTGGACCGTGATCCGTCCCGGCGGCCTGAGCGAGCGGGAGGAGGGGCTGGAGCCCGGTCAGGAGCGCGAGGGGGTGGTGTTCAGCGGCCCCGACCGGCAGGAGAGCTCCAGCATCCCCCGGCGGCTGGTGGCCCGGGTGTGCCTGGAGGCCCTGGAGGATCCCCGGGCCTTCGGGCGGATCATCGAGATCACCAGCAGCACCGACCAGCCGCCGCGCAGCCTGGGCGCCTGGCTGGCCGCCGAACCCAGCGGCGCCGCAGCCTGACTACGTTCATGCGGCCTTCCGGCTCCGCCGCACCTCCCCTGCCCGCCAGTTCCCCTTGCCCATGACCGTCGCTGCGCTCCAGGCGGCCTGGCTGATTCCCCTCTATCCGCTGCTGGCGGCCGTCGCTTCCCTCGCCTGGTCGCCCGGACTGATCTCCCGCACCGGACCGCGTCCCTGCGGCTACATCAACATGCTGATGGTGGCCGTGGCCTTCGGCCACAGCCTGATCGCCCTCACCGCCCTGCACACCAACGTCCGCGCCGGGGCCGAGGCCCTCTACCGGCCGGTGAGCTTCAGCTGGACCTGGCTCGACACCGCCGGACTGCAGATCGGCTTCGACGGCCTGGTGACCGAGCCGGCCCTGATCGCCATCGCCGTGATCACCGGCCTGTACCTGCTGGCGCAGATCTATTCGATCGGCTACCTGGAGATGGACTGGGGCTGGCCACGCTTCTTCGGCTCGCTGAGCTTCTTCGAGGCCGGCCTCTGCGCCCTGGTGCTCACCGACTCGCTGTTCTTCAGCTACGTGATCCTGGAGCTGCTCACGCTCGGCACCTATCTGATCGTGGGCACCTGGTACAACCAGCCGCTGGTGGTGAAGGGGGCGCGCGATGCCTTCCTCACCAAGCGGGTGGGCGACCTGATCCTGCTGGCCGGCGTGATCGCCCTGCTGCCCGTGGCCGGCACCTGGAACTTCCACGGGCTGCAGGCCTGGGCCGCCGAGCGGGTGAACACCGGCGCCGGCCTGCCGGCGGGGTTCAGCCTGATCCTGCTGGCCCTGGTCGCCGGGCCGATGGGTAAGTGCGCCCAGATCCCCCTGCACCTGTGGCTGGACGAGGCCATGGAAAGCCCCCTTCCCTCCACGGTGCTGCGCAACTCCGTGGTGGTGGTGGGGGGTGCATGGGTGCTGCTGCGGCTCGAGCCCCTGATCGAACTCAGCCCCCTGACGCAGTCCGTGCTGGTGATCGTGGGCGGCACCACCGCCCTGGTGGCGTCCCTGATCGCCCTGGCCCAGATCGATGTCAAGCGGGCCCTCTCCTTCCTGGTGAGCAGCTGGCTCGGCCTGCTGTTCGTGGCCGTGGGGCTTGGGGGCTTCAGCGTGGCTGAGCACCTGATGCTGGTCTATCCGCTGCCGATGGCCCTGATGCTGATGGCGGTGGGGGCGATCGTGCTCACCAACATCACCCAGGACCTCACCCAGCTCGGCGGGCTCTGGAGCAAGCGCCCGCTGATGGGCCTGGCCTTCCTCACCGGCGCCGCCGGCCTGATGGCCCTGCCGCCCTTCGGCGGCTTCGCCGCCCTGCGTGAGCTCCTGCAGCTCACGGCAACCAGCACCCAGCCGCTGCTGCTCAACGGCCTGGTGCTCACCACCAACGCCCTGATCAGTGCCGGCCTGATCCGGGTGTTCGGCCTGATCTGGGGAGGCCGTCCGTCGGTGTTCACCGCCCGCTCCCCGGAAGTGCTGTGGCTGATGGCCCTGCCCACCCTGGTGCTGATGGGTCTGGTGCTGCACCTGCCCCAGCTGCTGGTGATCAACGGGGTGTTCTCCCTCGCACCGCTGCCGGGCTGGGGCCCTCTGGCGCTGCCGCTCCTCCTCTCCACCCTGATCGGCGGCGGTCTCTCGGCCTTCTTCTACCTGCGGCCCCATCCGCTGGCCCACCTGCCCTCGGCCCTCGGCGGACTGCAGGACTGGCTGGCCCACGACATGCAGACCGAGCGCTTCTACCACCGCACCGTCGTGTGGCTGGTGGTGGCTCTGGCACGCCTGAGTGCCCGGTCGGATGAGCGGCTGATCGAGGGCTTCAGCGGCGCCGCCGGCGGCGCCGCCCTGGCGGGGGCCCGGCGGCTCAGCTTCACCACCACGGGCCGCTCCCAGGCCTATGCCCTCACCCTCGTGCTGGCTGTGCTGCTGATGGCCGCCTTGCTGATCGCCGCTCCCCCTGCCGCGTCCCCTGACACCCTGCGTCCGCTGAGCTGATGGCACCGACTCTGCTCCTGCTTCTGATGGCCCTGCCCCTGGCGGGCACCCTGCTGATGCCCCTGCTGCCCTCGGGTCTGGCCTCCTGCCGGGTGCGGACCATCGCCGCCGTGCCGCCGGGCCTGCAGCTGCTTGTGGCCCTGCTCTGCTGGTGGCGTCCGCCCGCAGGCCTGCAGGTTCCCTGGCTGCCGAAGCTCGGGCTCGTGCTCGATCTCGGTCTGGATGGACTCTCCCTGCCGCTGGTGCTGCTGAGTGCCCTGCTCGCCACCCTCGCCATCCTCTCAGCTCCGGCTGATCAGAGACGGCCACGCCTGTTCTTCGCGCTGATGCTGGCCACCAACCTCGGCGTCGTGGTTGCGTTCCTGGCCAGCAACGCCCTGCTGTTCCTGCTGGCCTTCGAGCTGGTGCTGATCCCGCTCACCCTGCTGGTGGCGATCTGGGGCGGGGAGCGCCGGGCCGGAGCCGCGGTGCGCTTCCTGCTCTACGGCGCGGTCTCCGGACTGGCCCTGCTGGCCGCCATGCTCGCCTTCGCCTGGTTAAATCCGGCCGGCCCGGGCTTCGGCTTCGAGGATCTCCGCTCCGCCCAGCTCTCCGAGTCGGCCCAGCGCTGGATCCTGGCGCTGCTGCTGCTCGCCTTCGGCCTGAAGCTTCCCGTGGTGCCCCTGCACGGCTGGCAGCCCTTCACCTACGGTCAGGCACCCACCCCGGTGGTGATGCTGCTGGGTGGGACCGTGTCCAAACTGGGCGCCTACGGCCTGCTCCGCTTCGGCGTCGGATTCCTGCCGGACGTCTGGACGGCCTGGTCACCCTGGATCGCGGCCGCCGGCGCCATCAGTGCGGTGTACGGCGCCCTCAACGCCATCGCCGCCAGCGACATGCGCCGGCTGATGGCCTACAGCTCCCTGGGTCACATGGGCCTGCTGGTGCTGGCGCTGTCGGCAGCCACGCCCCTGAGCCTCCAGGGAGCGACTGCCCAGATGCTGGCCCACGGCATGATCGTCGCCCTGCTGTTCGCCTGCGTCGGGCTGATCGAGCGCAAGACCGGCACCACCGCCATCGCGGAGCTCTCCGGCCTGATGAATCCACTGCGCGGACTGCCGTTCACCCTGGGCATGCTGCTGCTGGCGCTGATGGCGGCCGCTGGCATCCCAGGCCTTGCAGGCTTCCCAGCTGAGCTGATGGTGTTCGAGGGCAGCTGGACCAGCTTCCCGCGGGCCACCCTGGCGAGCCTGCTCGCCTCAGGGTTCACCGCCGTGTATGCCATCCGGCTGTTCAACCGCGTCGGCTTCGGGCGGCTCGACAACGGGCGGGCCGACTGGGCCCACACCCGCTGGAGCGAGCGGATGCCGGCGTTGACCCTCACCCTTCTGGTGATCGGGGCGGGCCTCTGGCCGACGGCGCTCACCGGCTGGAGCGAGGCCGAATCCGCAGGGCTGGCGCTGCGGGGCCAGCCGTTCCTGCTTCAGGGAGATGGCCCGCCAACAGCGGTCGCCAGCGCCAGCTTCGCCGCCGCCTACCTGGACTCCGCCACCGGGCTGTCCACCGTGACCCTGTCCGTACCGGAGGCGCTGTCGTGATGAATCCCCCCACGGCCACGGCCACCGAGACCGCACGTCAGCCCCTGATCCCTCCCTCCACCCATCGCTACGCCGATGTGATCCATCGGCTGGAGGCCGGTGGCTCGATGCTGCCGGACACTCCGGAGAACCTGATGCAGATCATCGGCATCTACAAGGCCTACGCCGTGCCGATGGATTTCTACTGGCGCGACCTGCTGTACATCGCCGAGCGGGTGTTCCTCAATCCGCTTCCGGCCTTCAAGTACTTCATCAGTCAGGAGTATCTGGAGCGTCCGAACTCCTACGCCGGCGATCAGTCACA
>JBFLKL010000213.1:0-9730 GCA_040883175.1 Synechococcaceae cyanobacterium
CCCCCTGCGACTGCTGCGCGGCATCCGCCTGCGCTGGCAGCTGCAACTGGGGCTGGAGCCCGCCACCGCGGGCTGGATCGCCGTCCACGCGGGCCGGCTGGCCTCGGTGGCGGGCGAGCGGGTGCTGAGCGAACTGCAGCAGCTGGCCATGGCCCCCGACGGTGAGCGAGGTCTGATGGAGGCCCTGGAGCTGGCCCTTCTGGCCCCCTGGGTTGTGGACACCGGCGCCGCGCCGCGGCTGGCCCTGCTGGATGCCGGCGCCCCCGGGCGGCTGGGCCTGGATGCGGCGGAGAGCGCGGCAGCCCTGCCTCTGGCCCGCCTGGCGGCCTTGCTGCCGCCGCAGGCGGTGCGGGCCCTGCGGGGCAGCCGACGGCTGCAGAGGCAGTGCGGGGAACTGCGCCACTGGTGGCAGCGACTGCGGGAGCTGGGCGGATCGGCAGAGCTGCCGAGCCAGCGCGGCGCAGGGCTGGCGGCACTGGATGAGCCCGAACGCCTGCGGCTGCAGCATGAGCTGGAGACGACCCTTCCGGCCCTGGTGCTGGCCCTGCCGGGTCCCGAGGCGCGCAGCGCTATGGACCGCTGGCGCGATCAGGCCGACCCCCTGTTTCATCCCCATCCGCCCGTCACGGGCGACCGCCTGCAGGAGGCTCTGGGGTTGCCCGCCGGCCCCGAACTGGGCGCGCTGCTGCGACACCTCACCCGCGAGCGGGCCTTCGGGCGCCTGCCGGCCCGCGGCGAGGGGGACGCTCTGGCAGCCGCACGCCTGTGGCTGGACCTGCGCCGTGGTTAACTTCAAGGTGCGATGACATGAGAGGAGTGAGTCCTGTCCTCGCCCGCTTCCACATCAGCTGAAGTGTTCCGTTTTCCGCCTTCCCATCCATGAGCGTTCGTCTCTACGTCGGCAACCTGCCGCAGACTTTTGATGCCAAGGAGCTTGAAGCTCTGTTCACCGGCGTGGGAGAAGGGGTCCGCTTCAAAACCGTCAACGACCGCGAGACCGGCCTCTGCCGCGGCTTCGGCTTCGCCAACGTCGACGATCAGAAGCTGGCTGAAGCGGTGATCGCCCAGCTCAACGGCAAGGACTTCGGCGGCAACACCCTGCGCATCGAGATCTCCGAGCGCCGCGACAGCCGCTCCAGCAGTGGCGAGCGCCGCAGCCAGACAGCCCCGCTGCGCCAGGCCGTGAACAAGGTGGTGCACTCCGACGAGGTGGACAGCCAGGCCCCCGATCCGCGCTGGGCCGGCGAGCTCGCCAAGCTGAAGCAGCTGCTCGACAGCCAAAAGGCTGCCGTCTGACTCCTCCGCCCCCGGTCCGCTGATCCAGACCCCTTCCCAGCACTGGTTGTGGCGGGGGCACAGCATCGCCCTGCGGCGAGCCGGCCAACCCGGCGCAGCCGTCAAGGTGCTGTTGATCCACGGCTTCGGGGCCTCCTCAGGCCACTGGCGCCACACCCTGCCTGCCCTGGCCGAGGACGCCGACGTGATCGCCCTCGACCTGCTGGGATTCGGGGCCAGCGCCAAGCCCCGCTCACGGCTGCCCGGTGAATCCGATCCGCCGCCAGCGGTGCGCTACTGCTTCGATCTCTGGGCAGAGCAGATCGTCGATGTCGCCACGGCGTTCTTCGGTATCGGAGAACTGCCCTGCCAGCTGCATCTGGTGGGCAACTCGATCGGTGGCATGGTGGCCCTCACCGCGGCCCGGCTGCTGCGCTCCCGCGGTGTGCCCCCCCGGCAGGTGGTGTTGCTCGACTGCGCCCAGCGAGCCCTTGATGACAAGCGGCTGGCGCAGCTGCCGCCCTGGCAGCGACCATCGCGCCCCCTGCTCAAGGCTCTGGTGCGCCAGCGTTCCCTGATCGCCCCCCTGTTCCGCCTCCTGGCGCGGCCCGCCGTCATCCGCAGGGTGCTGGCGCAGGCCTACCCCAGCGGCGCCCACGTGGACGACGAGCTGGTGGAGCTGCTGTTCCGCCCCAGCACCGACGCCGGTGCCGTGGAGAGTTTCCGCGGTTTCGTGAACCTGTTCAATGACCACCTCGCCCCCGAGCTCCTGGCCGACCTGAGCCGGTCTCAGGGAAGCGACGAGCAGCCCGTCCCGGTGCGGTTGATCTGGGGAGAAGCCGATCCCTGGGAAGACCCGGCCGAGGCACGGCGCTGGGCTGAGCATTACGACTGCATCCAGGAGCTGGTGGTGCTGCCTGGAGTGGGTCACTGCCCCCACGACGAAGCCCCGGAGCTGGTGAACCCGGTGTTGCTGCGCTGGATCAGAGACAGTGCAGGTGCTGACTGAGCCTTCAGCCTCAGCGGGCCTGGGCCACCAGGTAGGAGAACGGCAGATCCAGCAGCTTCCCCCTGCGGGGGACGTAGGCCCGGCGGGTGAACACGTCGTAGTCGTGCTGCTCAATCACATCGAGAATGCCGCGATAGAGCCGAAGTGACGCCCACACCGGCCAGCGGGCATCGGGCGCCAGCCAGCGCACACCGGTCTCGGAGCGGGCGAACCATTCGCGGGCACGCTGCAGCTGAAAGCGCATCAGCGCCTTCCAGTTGTCGTTGACCACGCCGGCCAGCAGATGCTCCTCGCTGTAGTCGAAGCGCTCCAGCTCATCCTGGGGCAGGTAGATGCGGCCCCGGCCCCGGTCCTCACCCACGTCGCGAAGGATGTTGGTGAGCTGATTGGCGATGCCCAGGGCCACGGCAGCCTCGGAGGTATCGGGGGGAGCGCTCCAGGGGGCACTGGTGTAGGCGGTATCGAGACCCATCACCTCCTGGGTCATCAGGCCCACGGTGCCGGCCACGCGATAGCAGTAGAGCCGCAGCTGCTCGAAGTTGGCGTAGCGGGTGGTGGTGAGGTCCATGCGCATGCCCTCGATCATGTCCAGGTAGGGCTGCAGGGGCTGGGAGAAGCGCTCGATCGTGTCGCGCATCACCAGATCGAGGCCGTCGCGCACCTCCCCTCTGAACAGCCCACGGGTGCGCTGTTCCCAGGCATCCAGCCGTTCCGCCAGCTCGGCCGCAGGCCGGCGCTGGGCCTCGGGGCTGTCCATCAGCTCATCGGTGCGCCGGCACCACACATAGATGGCCCAGACGGCCCGGCGCTTGGCCGGGGGCATCAGCAGGGTGCCGAGATAGAAGGTCTTGGCCCATTCGGCCGTTTCCCGGCGGCAGTCCTCGAAGGCCTCAGCGAGCGAGGGCAACGGTCGCCGTCCCGTGGCTGGATCAGCCAGCACCATGCCGCCGCTCAAACCGAGGCCAGAGGCGTGGTCGCCTCAGCGGCGTCGCCAGGAATGAGGCGGCCGCCGGTGAGGGCGGCGTCGATGGCCCGAGCGCACTGCTTGCCGCTGAGCACCGCCCCCTCCATCGAGGCCAGGTAGCGCTGCATGGTGTAGTCGCCGGCCAGGAAGAAATTGGCGATCGGGGAGGTCTGATCGGGCCGCAGCTGCTGGCACCCTGGCACCGTCTTGTAGACCGAGCGGGGGGTCTTGACCACGATCGCCTTGCGCAACTTGGCCTGATCATCGCCCGTGAAGTGCATGGGGAACAGGCGCTGGAGCTCCTCCAGGGTGGCGGCCACGATCTCGTCATCGGGGCGACCGATCCAGTCCTCGGCCGGGGCGAACACGAGTTCGAGCATCGAGCGCTCAGGGTCGGCGTACTCCCGGCAGGTGTTGCTCATGTCCGCGTACACGCTCAGCAGAGGGCTGCGGCTGAACAGCAGGTGGTCGATGTCGGTGAGCTTGCGGTCGAACCAGAGGTGGATGTTGATCACCGGTACGCCGTTGAGACCATCGAGCTTCTGGAAGTAGGGGAACTGCTTCCAGGGCTCCGGCAGAAGCAGCTTGAAGGGATCAACCGGCAGGGCACTGACGTAGGCGTCGGCGGTGAGCGTGGTGCCGGGCTTGCCCTTGATGCCACCGATGCGGAAACCCCTCACGGTTCCGTCGGGATGGAGCTCGATCTCGCGCAGGGGGGAATCGAGATGCACTTCCCCCCCCCGGGCGGTGACGTGGTCCACGATGGGCTGGCAGAGCCTCTGGGGAGGGTTGCCATCGAGGAAGGCCATCCTGGAGCCGTCAGCCTCCTGCAGGAAGCGGTTCAGGGCGGTGAGCACCACCGTGCTCGAGATCTCGTCGGGATCGATGAAGTTCAGCGCCTTGGCCATGGCGATGAACACCTCGTCGTTCACCCGCTCCGGGATGTTGTGCAGACGCAGCCACTCCGTCCAGGAGTACCGGTCGCACTCCTCCACATACTGCTGGCCGCGCAGCATGGCCGGCACCAGGCCGAGGCCGAAGGCGATCTTCTCGGGCCAGGTGAGCATCTCGTTGTTGCCGAGGATCGCCGCCACGCCGTTGAAGGGGGCGGGGATGTCGGGGAAGTCGAAGCGGCTGTAGGTGCCGGGGTTCTCCTTCTGGTTGAAGATCATCGCGTGGCTCTTCCACTGGAGCCGGTCTTCGATGTCCAGCTCCTTGAAGAGCTGGCGCATGTTGCGATACGCCCCGAAGAAGATGTGCAGACCGGTCTCGTACCAGTCACCATCCTCGTCCTGCCAGGCCGCCACCTTGCCGCCGAGCACGTCGCGGGCCTCGACCACGATCGGAGTGTGTCCGGCGTCGCAGAGGTACTTGGCGCAGGCGAGTCCGGCCAGGCCGGCCCCGGCGATGGCGACGCGCATAGCAGGGAGGAAAATCAGTGCAAACCCTAAGGGCAGGCAAGGGCCATGCGCCCCCGAGCGGCGTGGTTCCTAAAGTCGGGTCTCAGGACGCCAGCCCCGGGACGTCCGCCGCCCCAGCCCCGATGGCCGACGCCAGCCCTGCAGCCACCCTGCTGAAGTCCACCACACGCCACGTTCGCCTGTTCACGGCCCGGGTGGAGAATGGCGATCTGGTGCCCGATCTCGGCCAGCTCACCCTGGATGTGGATCCCGACAACGAGTTCATCTGGGAGGAGACCGTTCTGGCCAAGGTGCGGCAGCGCTTCGCTGAACTGGTGGAGGCCCGGGCCGGTGAAGCGCTGACTGACTACACCCTCCGCCGCATCGGCTCGGATCTCGAGGGATTGATCCGCCAGCTGCTGCAGGCAGGGGAGTTGCGCTACAACCCCGATTGCCGGGTACTCAACTACTCCATGGGCCTGCCCCGCACACCGGAAACCCTGTGACCCGTTACAGCAGCCGCTACGACGACGAAAGGGCGGGCGCCCAGCGCTACAGCTCTCAGCGCTACGGCTCGGAGCGCCACAGCACAGCCGATCGCCCAGGCCGGGGCGATCGACCGCCGCGCCGCTCCACCGGCGGAACCGCCAGTGGAGGCGGAACTGGCGGTGGTCCGCAGTTCAACGTCGGAACCATGGCGGTGCTGGCAGGGGTGCTCGTGCTGGGCATCGGCATCGGCACGGCCCTCTCCAGCACCACCCAGGGCAACCAGGGCAACATCGCCAGCTCCCAGCAGCTGGACATGGCCGTACCGGACCCCGAGTTCTGCCGCCAGTGGGGGGCCAGTGCCTTCGTGATGGATGTGGAGATCTACACCACCATGAATCCGAGCAGCAGCTTCGTGACGCAGCCGGCCCTGCGCCCCGGCTGCGTGATTCGCCGGGAAAACTGGAGCGTGCTGCAGAAACAGGGAGCCGTGACCGCCGAGCAGATGCGCCAGTGCAAGCAGCGCATGAACACCTTCGCCTACATCGGCTCCATCAAGGACCAGCCGATCGTGCGCTGCGTCTACCAGACCGACGCCCGGGAAAACCAGTTCGTCACCCGTGGCGTGGCCGACGACACCGTGGGCGTGACGCCGGAAGCCAGTCAGTTCTGAACCGGGTCAGGCCCCGGCGGCGGCGGTCTCCGGGGTTTCCGGCTGCTGAGCCGGCTGGGGTGCACGGCGCAGCGGGCTGTCGGCGCTGGCGAACACCGGCAGCACCTCACGGCGGAAGGCGTCGGCGGCACGGGAGCAGTAGCGGGCCGGATGGGTGATCAGCTTGAGCTGACGGCGCACCATCAGATCCGACACCTGAGGCCGGTGCAGGCCGCCGGCGGCCAGTTCACGCTCGATCGACACCACCGGCAGGAACGCCGCTCCCAGGCCCGACTGCACGGCGTTCTTGATCGCCTCGAACGAGTTGAGTTCCATCTCGATCTTCAGCCGCGACACCTCCAGGCCGGAACGGGCCAGCAGCTGGTCCACCATCTTGCGGGTGGTGGACTGGGCGTCGAGACAGACGAACCCGAGCCGGTAGAGATCCTCCTTGGTGAGTTCCGGCAGCCGCGCCAGGGGGTGCTTGGTGGGCAGCACCAGGGCCAGCTCATCCACGCCGTAGGGCACCACCTGCAGGAGCTCATTGAGCTCGGTGGGCAGCTCGCCGCCGATGATCGCCAGATCGATCTGGCCGTTGGCCACGCTCCAGCCGGTGCGGCGGGTGCTGTGCACCTGCAGCTGCACCGCCACATCGGGGTACTTCTGGCGGAACAGGCCGATCATGCGGGGCATCAGGTAGGTGCCCGTGGTCTGGCTGGCACCCACGATCAACGAACCGCCGCGCAGGTTGTGGAGATCCTCCAGGGCGCGGCAGGCCTCCTGGCACTGGCTGAGAATACGGTCGCAGTAGCTGAGCAGCAGGTGGCCGGCCTCGGTGAGCTGGGCCTTGCGGCCTCCCCGGTCAAACAGGGAGACGCTCAGCTGCTTCTCCAGGTTCTGGATCTGCAGGCTGACGGCCGGCTGGGTGACATAGAGGCTGTCGGCGGCCTTCTTGAAGCTGCCCTCACTGGCGATGGCCCGCAGGATGCGCAGCTGGTCGAGGGTGAACGGCAGATCTGCCATGGTTCGGCCGGGAGCCCGCAGGCCAGCGCCGGCAGGGAATTGGAACTCTAGGGGGGCCCGGCTGCGGCCAGAATCGGCCCCTTCACAACTCCCCATCCAGCCCGTGATCGCCAGCTTCAGCCCCCCGGGGGGCAGCCACCACAGCAGCTGGGTGATGCTGGGCCTGCTGCTGGCCTTCGCCGTGATCCACAGCGGCGGCGCCTCCCTGCGCCAGCTGGCGGTGCAGCGCATCGGCGAGCGGGCCTGGCGCCTGATCTTCGCCGGCCTGAGCATCCCGGCGGCCGTGGTGCTGGTGGGCTACTTCCTGGCCCACCGCTACGACGGCATCCGCCTCTGGAATCTGCAGGATCAGCCCTGGATCGTGCCCCTGGTGTGGACCGGCACAGCCATCAGCTTCGTCTTCCTCTACCCAGCCACCTACAACCTGCTGGAGATCCCGGCCGTACTGCGCCCCCAGGTGCGCCTTTACGCCACCGGCATCATCCGCATCAGCCGCCACCCCCAGGCAGTGGGCCAGATCCTCTGGTGCGCAACCCACCTGCTCTGGATCGGCAGCAGTTTCATGGTGGCCACCAGCATCGGCCTGATCGCCCACCACCTGTTCGCCGTCTGGAACGGTGACCGGCGGTTGCGCAACCGCTTCGGTGAGGCCTTCGAGGAGCTGCGCGCCAGCACCTCGGTGCTGCCCTTCCGGGCGGTGCTCGACGGCCGCCAGCAGCTCGTGGCCGGCGAATTCCTGCGCCCCGCCCAGCTGGGCATCGCCATCGCCATCAGCCTGTTCTGGTGGGCGCACCGGTTCATCGGTGTGGGAGCCACCACGTTTTCCCGCACCGCCCTGGCCCACTGGCTCGGCTGAGCCTCCCCCGGCCGCCCTGCCTACACTCCTGGCCAGTCCGCCCGCTCGGAGCCCGCGCCGGAATGCCCTCAGCCGCTCAACTCGCCTGGTTGATCCCGGTGCTCCCCCTGGCCGGCGCCTGCCTGGTGGGGCTGGGGCTGATCAGCTTCAACCGCACCATCAACCGCCTGCGCAAGCCGGTTGCCTGGCTGCTGATCAGCTGCGTGGGCGCAGCCGCGGTGCTCAGTTTCGCCGTTCTGGCCGAGCAGCTGGCAGGGGCCGGCCCCACCGAGGTGCTGTTCAACTGGGCCAGCGCCGGCACGTTCAACCTGCAGATGGGCTTCCGCGTGGATGCCCTGGCGGCGGTGATGCTGGCGCTGGTGACCACCATCGCCCTGCTGGTGATGGTCTATTCCGATGGCTACATGGCCCACGACAAGGGCTATGTGCGTTTCTTCACCTACCTGGCCCTGTTCAGCAGCTCGATGCTGGGACTGGTGATCAGCCCCAACCTGCTGGAGATCTACGTCTTCTGGGAGCTGGTGGGGATGTGCTCCTACCTGCTGGTGGGCTTCTGGTACGACCGCGACGGGGCCGCCAACGCCGCCCAGAAGGCCTTCGTGGTGAACCGGGTGGGGGACTTCGGCCTGCTGCTGGGCATCCTCGGCCTGTTCTGGGCCACCGGCAGCTTCGGCTTCGAGGAGATCGGAGTGCGACTGCAGGCGGCCGTGGCCGGGGGCAGCCTCAGCAGTGCGGTGGCCGTGATCCTCTGCCTGCTGGTGTTCATGGGGCCGATGGCCAAGTCGGCCCAGTTCCCTCTGCACGTGTGGCTGCCGGACGCCATGGAGGGCCCCACCCCGATCTCGGCCCTGATCCACGCCGCCACGATGGTGGCCGCCGGGGTGTTCCTGGTGGCCCGCCTTCAGCCGGTCTACGAACCCTTCGCGGCGGTGCAGCTGACGATTGCCGTGATCGGCACGATCACCCTGTTTCTGGGAGCCTCGATCGCGCTCACCCAGATGGACCTCAAGAAGGGGCTGGCCTACAGCACCGTGAGCCAGCTGGGGTACATGATGCTGGCCATGGGCTGCGGCGCGCCGGTGGCGGGGATGTTCCACCTGGTGACCCATGCCTTCTTCAAGGCGATGCTGTTCCTGGGTTCGGGTTCGGTGATCCATGCCATGGAGGAGGTGGTGGGCCACGAGCCGGTGCTGGCCCAGGACATGCGGCTGATGGGGGGACTGCGGAAGTACATGCCGGTCACCAGCGCCACCTTCCTGATCGGCTGCGTGGCCATCGCCGGGATCCCGCCCCTGGCGGGCTTCTGGAGCAAGGACGAGATCCTCGGCCAGGCCTTCAACACCTACCCGCTGCTGTGGGCGATGGGCTTCGTGACGGCCGGCTTGACCGCCTTCTACATGTTCCGGCTCTACTTCCTCACCTTCGAGGGCGAGTTCCGCGGCAATGACAAGGCCATGGCCGTTCAGCTGCTGACTGAGGCCGGCAGGGGCGGCGGGGATCACGACGAGGAGCACGGCCACGCCCACGCCGAGCACCCCCATGAATCGGCCTGGCAGATGGCCCTCCCCCTGGCTGTGCTGGCGATCCCGTCGGTTCTGATCGGTCTGCTCGGCACCCCCTGGAACAGCCGCTTCGCCGCCCTGCTCGATCCACAGGAGGCGGCCCACATGGCCGAACACTTCGGCTGGGGCGAGTTCCTGCCCCTGGCCGGCGCCTCGGTGGCGATCTCGGTGGCCGGGATCACGGTTGCCGTGCTGGCCTACGCCCTGCACAAGCTGGATCTGGCGACCCTGTTCGCCAACCGCTACCCGGCCATCAACGCCTTCCTGGCCAACAAGTGGTATCTCGATGCCATCAACGACAAGCTGTTCGTCCAGGGCAGCCGCAAACTGGCCCGCTCGGTGCTGGAGGTCGATTCCAAGGTGGTGGATGGTGTCGTCAACCTCACCGGCCTGATGACTCTGGGCAGCGGCGAGGGTCTCAAGTACTTCGAGACCGGCCGGGCCCAGTTCTATGCCCTGATCGTGTTCGGCGGGGTGATCGCCCTGGTGGTGCTGTTCGGCTC
>JBFLKL010000026.1:0-7059 GCA_040883175.1 Synechococcaceae cyanobacterium
ATCGCCCACGGCATCGACATGGCCCAGGGGATGGCCCACCAGAAGCTGGCGGTGGACACCGGCCGCTGGCTGCTCTACCGCTACGACCCGCGCCGCGTCGAGCGCGGAGAGAATCCGCTTCAGCTCGACAGCCCGGCGCCGCGGCGCAAGCTGGCGGAGGGGATGGCGGCGGAGAACCGCTTCCGCATGCTGCGCTACAGCCAGCCGGAGCGGGCCCGCGAGCTGGCCCGTGCCGCCCAGGAGGAGCTCGACCGCCGCTGGGCCGCCTACCGCGCCCTCGCCGGCCAGGGCGCTGCCGGCGGCCGGAGCGCGGCCCAGGGAGGTGCGTCATGAGCGTGGAGACCGCCGTGGACCTCAGCACCACCTACCTCGGCCTGCCCCTGCGCACCCCCCTGGTGGTGGGCGCCGCCTGGCCCCTCAGCGAGCACGTGGAGCAGCTGCAGGAGCTGGAGCGGCATGGGGCCGCGGCGGTGGTGCTGCACTCGCTGTTCGAGGAGCAGATCGAACAGGAGCAGCTCGACCTGCACTGGCATGCCAGCCACGGCGCCGAGAGCTACGGCGAGGCCCTCAGCTATCTGCCCGAGTCGGCGGTGATGCATGAGGGGCAGGACCTCTACCTGCGCCTGATCGAGCAGGCCCGCCGCTGGCTGCAGATCCCGGTGATCGCCAGCCTCAACGGCAACCGGCCCGGCCGTTGGGTGGAAACGGCGCGGCGCATCGAGGCGGCCGGCGCCCATGCCCTGGAGCTCAACATCTACGACCTGCCCACCGACCCGGAGCTGAGCAGCGAGGCGATCGAGAACCAGGTGGAGGAGATCGTGCGCGAGGTGCGCGCCGAGGTGCGCCTGCCCCTGGCGGTGAAGCTCAGCCCCTACTTCACCAACCTGCGCGCCATGGTGCGGCGGCTGGCAGCGACCGGTGCCGATGGGCTGGTGCTGTTCAACCGCTTCTACCAGCCCGACATCGACATCGAGGAGCTGGTGGTGCGTCCCAACCTGCTGCTCTCGGGTCCCCACGACCTGCGCCTGCCGCTGCGCTGGATCGCCCTTCTGCACGGCCGCGAGCCCCTGGATCTGATCGCCAGCGGTGGCGTGTCGCGCGGCACCGACGTGGTGCGGCTGCTGATGGCCGGCGCCTGCGCCACCCAGATGGTTGCGGCGCTGCTGCGCCACGGGCCCGAGCGTCTGCGCGGCATCGAGGATGAGCTCGCCACCTGGCTGATGGAGCACGACTACAGCTCGCTGCAGGAGCTGATCGGCTGCATGAGCCAGCAGCGCTGCGCCAATCCGGGCGAATACGAGCGCGCCCAGTACATGCGCGTGCTGCAGAGCTACCGTCCGTGACCCACACCGTGACACCGGCGGTGAGCTCGCCTGCCGCCCGCGTGGCCGGGCTGGCCGCCGAACTGGCCGCCGTCACCACCCGGCCCTGGACCCTGATGGAGGTGTGCGGCGGCCAGACCCACGCGATCGTGCGCTGGGGTCTCGATCAGCTGCTGCCGCCGGGGGTGGAGCTGATCCACGGGCCCGGCTGTCCGGTGTGCGTGACGCCGGCCGCCACCATCGACGCCGCCCTGGCGCTGGCGCGGCGGCCGGAGGTGATCCTCTGCTCCTACGGCGACATGCTGCGGGTGCCGGGCAGCGATCCCGGCGACGACCTGCTCGGGGTGCGGGCCGCCGGCGGCGACGTACGCCTGCTCACCTCACCGCTGCAGGCCCTGGAGCTGGCCGGCCGCCACCCCGAGCGCCAGGTGGTGTTCCTGGCCGTGGGCTTCGAGACCACCGCCCCCGCCACGGCGCTGCTGGCCCGCCAGACCCTGGCCCTGGGGCTGGCCAACCTGTCGCTGCTGGTGGCCCACGTGCGCGTGGTGCCGGCCATGGCCACGATCCTCAGCGATCCCGGCAACCGGGTGCAGGGCTTCCTGGCGGCCGGTCATGTGGGCACGGTGATGGGGCTGGCGGACCTGCGGGCGCTGGTGGAGCGGCACCGGTTGCCGGTGGTGATGACGGGCTTCGAGCCCGCTGACGTGATGGCCGGCCTGCTGGCCTGCGTGCGCCTGCTGGAGGCGGG
Organism: Synechococcaceae cyanobacterium; assembly: GCA_040883175.1. GTDB lineage: Bacteria > Cyanobacteriota > Cyanobacteriia > PCC-6307 > Cyanobiaceae > NIES-981. Next base: position 2,071 of record JBFLKL010000026.1, read on the forward strand.
CAAGTCCGAGGTGGTGAACGCCTACGGGCGGGTGGTGCGGCCGGAGGGCAACGCCGCCGCCCAGGCGCTGCTGGAGGCGGTGTTCGAGGTGGTGGATCAGCCCTGGCGCGGCCTGGGGGTGCTGGCGGGCGGCGGCCTGGCCCTGCGCGGTAAGTACCGCAGGATCGACGCCCGCGAGCGGTTCGCCCTCGCAGCCGCCGCCAGCGGTGGCTGCGCCGCGGGCGCTGCCGTGGCTGCCGAGCCTGTGTGCATCGCCGGCACGATCCTGCGCGGCCAGGCCACTCCGCCGGATTGCCCCGCCTTCGGCACCACCTGCACGCCTGACCACCCCCTGGGCGCGCCGATGGTGTCGAGCGAAGGGGCCTGCGCCGCCTACCACCGCTACAGGCCGGTGTCGATCGGCTCGGCGCCGGTGCCGGCCACGTAACGGATCTGCCATTCTCCGCCCCATGACCGAGCGGATCCAGCTGGCCCATGGCGGCGGCGGCAGCCTGATGCAGGAGCTGATCCGCCGCGAGCTGCTGCCGCTCTACGGCGAGCCGGCGCCGGTGCTGCACGATGCCGCCAGCCTGGCCCTGCCCCCCGGCCGGCTGGCCTTCACCAGCGACTCCTACGTGGTGCAGCCGCTGGAGTTTCCCGGCGGTGACATCGGCTGCCTGGCGGTGGTTGGCACCGCCAACGACCTGGCCATGGCCGGGGCCCGGCCGCTGCACCTGAGCGTGGCCCTGATCCTCGAGGAGGGGCTGCCGCTGGAGCTGCTGCGCCGGATGGTGGCCTCGATGCGGGCGGCGGCCAGCGCCTGCGGGCTGAGCATCGTCACCGGCGACACCAAGGTGGTGGAGCGGGGCAAGGCCGACCGCCTGTTCATCAGCACCAGCGGCATCGGCGTGATCGAGGCGGCGGAGCCGATCACCCCGGCGGCGATCCGCCCCGGCGATGCCCTGCTGGTGAGCGGCGATCTCGGCCGCCACGGTGTGGCGATCCTGGCGGCCCGCCACGGGCTCGACCTGCAGCCGCCGGTGCTGAGCGACTGCGCGCCACTCTGGCCCCAGGTGGCCGCCCTGCTGGAGGCCGGGGTGAGACCCCACTGCCTGCGTGATCTCACCCGCGGAGGCCTGGCCAGTGCCCTGGTGGAGCTGGCGGAGGCCTCCGGTCTTGAGTTCGCCGTGCAGGAGGCGCAGCTGCCGGTGATCGAGCCGGTGGCGCGCACCTGCGAGCTGCTCGGATTCGAGCCCCTGCACCTGGCCAACGAGGGGCGCTTTCTGGCGGTGCTGCCCGCCGATCAGCTGGAGCGGGCCCTGGCGGTGCTGGGCCCGTTCGGGGCGGCCAGGATCGGCAGCGTGCGCTCCCGGCCTGTCGGCGCCGCAGCCCAGGTGCTGCTGGCCACCGCCCTGGGCACCGAACGCCTGCTGCTACCGCTGAGCGGCGAGCTGCTGCCCCGCATCTGCTGAGGGGCAGCGCCAGCAGGCCAGCCCGCCGCCGCGGCCGCGGGCCAGCAGCCAGCGGCCGCGGTCATCGCTGCCCGCGGCGATCAGGGCGAAGAAGGGCTGCCGCCGTGGCTCCGCCGCAGGCAGGGATCGCTGCAGCAGCTGCCGCGGGCCCAGCCGCAGCTCCAGCTGCTCGAAGCCGAACTGCAGCAGCGGGCGCCTGCCCACCAGGCGCCCCCAGCCCAGGAAGCGCAGCTCCACGGCGCCGAGGCGCACGCTGTTGCACAGCTGCAACGGATCGCCGGGCCGGTCGCCGGGGCTGATCGTGAGCCTGGCCCCCAGCAGTCGCAGCAGGGCCGCCTGGGACGTCTGGGGCGTTGCCTGGCCCTTGCTCCAGAGGTGATGCAGCTCCCAGGGGCCGGTCACCTCGGCGGCGCCGATCCCGGAGCCGTGGCGGCGTGCCAGCCGTTCCAGCTCCAGTACCCGCGGGCCTTCGGGCTGACCGGCGGAGGAGAAGGGGCTGGACTGCCTGGTGGGGAGAGCGCTCAAGGGCGGTGCCGCTTCACATCGCTTGATGTTCACATAGCTTGATGCGGCTCTGAGTATCCCTGCTCAACCTGCTTGTGCCCCAGAGACGATGGCCATACGGTGACAATCACCAGCAAAACCCGAGGAATCATGACCATCCAGCATGCCGGTTTCCAGGGTGATCCCCGCCTGACCCAGGACCTCAATCAGGATGTTCAAGGGATGGCGCGGGTGCTGGGTGTTGATCCTCAGGGCGCCCATGTCGAGGTCTCCTTCGATCCAGTGGAGGCCTATTTCGAGTGCATCACAACCTGCTCCCTGGACGATGGCGAGTGCATCACCACCTGCACTGAACTGTTGCGGGAACAGGTGTGATCGAACAGGTGTGATGACGGTCAGCTGACTTTGATGCTGCCGTCGTCTTCCGGCCCCACAGTGGTGCTCCGATAGCAACAGGAATGGGCCACGGTGCAGGCTGTTGACCGTGGTCAGGGCATCGCAGTCGGGCAGGCCCGGGTCGCGCAGGCGAGGCACTGCCGCGGGTTCCCTGGCCGCGGTATGCGTGCCTGAGGTTTCCGTGGCCGGGTCAGGCCGGCTTGCGGCCACCGCAGTCCTGCCAGTCGTGCAGCAGGGCCCCCAGTTCCCCCCGCAGGCGCCCCAGGTCGCCGATCGTGCGCTCGATCGCGGCCAGCCGCTTGCGGATCGTGGCTTGCAACGAGGAGCAGGTGCACAGCCCCGAGCGGCGGGCCCGCAGCAGTTCGCCGGTTTCGGCCAGGGGGATGTCGAGCGCCCGCAGGGTGCGGATCAGGGCGAGTTCGTCGTAGACCGACTCGCAGAACAGCCGGTAGCCACCCTCGCTGCGGCCCTGGGGTTCGATCAGGCCCTGATCGCTGTAGAAGCGGATCGTCTTCACCGTGAGGCCGGAGCGCCGGGCCACCTCGCCGATGCGCTGGAGTCGCGCCGCCGGCTGGGCCTGGGGGTGCGGCGGCGCTGAACCGCGTTGCAGGGCAGGGGCCACTTGACCCTCCAGTCACTGGAGAGTTCATCCTAGGCAGGGTTGCGCACGTCCCTGATGTCTGCTCGCCCCCGCCCCCGGCCGATCTCTCTGGCGATGGCCCTCCTCGCCGCGGTTGCACCCGTGGCACCGGGCGCCCTGGCCCAGCCCCGGGAGCACGGCGTTCACGACCACAGCGTTCATGACCACGGCGTTCATGACCAAGGTGTCCACGACCACGGCGATCACGACCGGACCATCCCCGAGCCAGGCGGTCATCAGCACGGCGCCCACGTCCATGACGTTGGGCCCGCCGGCGCCACCTACGACCTGCGCTTCATCGACGCGATGGTGGAGCACCACACCGGCGCCCTGCGCATGAGCGAGGTGGTGCTCGGCATCGGTTCCCCAGGGGTGGGTGCTCTCGCCAGCCAGATCTGGGACGAGCAGGCCCGCGAGATCCGGGCCATGCGGCTGTGGCGCCGGGCCTGGTATCCCGATGCCCCCGTCTATCCGGTGGTGCTGAAGGATGGCGGTGATCCCGACAGCCTCGCCGGTCTGCGGCGCATGGGCGCGGCGGAGATCGCGGCGATGCGGATGATGACCGACCTGCCCAGCCGCGACACACGCGTGGTGTGGTTTCTCGAGGGGATGCTGCTGCACCACGGCGGGGCGCTGCTGATGGCCCACGACGCCCTCGCCAAGAGCACCAACCCCACCGTCCGCCGACTGTCGCGGGAGATCATCGTGGCCCAGCGGGCCGAGATCATCGCCCTGCGGCGCATGCTCTTCCTGGAGGGACTCGACAAGCCCGACTATCACCAGTTCGACGCTCTGTTCTCCCTGCGCTGACGCAGCCTGTGGGGACCGCCGCGCTGCCCTCCCTCAGACCAGCTCCACGAGTTCCGGGGCCAGGAGCAGGGCGTTGCCGCTGGGCTCCAGGCTCAGCAGCTGCTGCTGCCGCAGCAGGCTGATCTGGCGGGTCACGGTGGAGCGGGTGCTGCCGATCAGTTCGGCCATCCGGGCGTGTCCGAGGGCCAGGGGCAGTTGATAGCCGGCGGCGCTGCGGCGTCCGAAGCGCTGCACCAGCAGCTGCAGCAGCGAGCGCAGGCGCAGGTCGGCGCCCACCGGATGGCGCACCAGGTGCAGCTCCAGCAGCCAGTCGCTGATCAGATCGTGGGTCACCGGGCAGTTCGACACCGGCTGCAGATCGCAGCACAGGGGCGTCTGGGCCTCCAGCAGACAGCTGGTGGCCACCGGCAGGCGCAGCCAGGGACAGTCCTCGCTGGTGGCGAAGGCCAGCGTCACATCGCTCCAGGAGCGGCCGCCCGCCTGGCTGAAGCAGGCGGCGATCCGGCCGATGCCCTCACGCACCGAGAGCTTCAGGCAGTTGGCGTCCTGGGAATCCCGGGCCAGCAGCAGCGACTGATGGGCGGCGAGGGTGATGGAACGCGGCGACTCCAGAAGGGCTCGGCCTGCGGGATGGGCACGATTGTGCAGTGCCTGCGAGTCCGATTCGAGGCCCCCGATCGCCTGCGGTGCAAAGGAACCTGCACAGGTGACCGGGAGCACGGCCGCGGGCGTCGTTGGTCACGGTCAATCCCCGCTCCCGCCAGGGTGGGGCCCGCCCGATCCCTCCGCCCGCCTGGGCGGCGCACCCGATGACGGCCGCCCCGTCCCGTCCCCTGCCCGGCACCGGTGCCGCCAGCGGCGTGCTCGAAACCCTGGCCTTCTTCCGTGATCCGGACTTTGCTCGCCGGCGTTTCACCCGCCACGGCAACGTGTTCGAGACGCGGCTGCTGGGCCAGCCGCTGGTGTTCATCCGCGGCCAGCGGGCGATCGCCGATCTGCTCGCCCATCCCGAGAGCCTGCAGGGCTGGTGGCCGGCCAGTGTGCGCCAGCTGCTGGGCAGCCGCTCGCTGGCCAACCGCAACGGGGCCGACCACCGGGCCCGGCGGCGGGTGGTGGGGCAGCTGTTCGCCGGCGCCGCCCTGCGCCGCTACAGACCGGCGATCGTGGGCCTGGTGGAGGCTCTGGTGG
>JBFLKL010000214.1:0-7383 GCA_040883175.1 Synechococcaceae cyanobacterium
GGCCACGATCACCGCCGGGGTGACCCGGCCGCGCAGCGGCGGGGCCTTGAGGCTCACCAGGGTGCCCTCACTGGCGAACTGCAGGGCCAGGGTGAGTTCGTGGGCGAGGGTTTCCTCGGCCTGGTGCTGCAGGGTGCGCAGCAGGCGGCGCTCCTCCCGCAGCCGACCGCGGCGTTTCTCGTAGTCCTCCAGGTCGTCCCAGGGAACCTCGTCGTCAGCGCCGGCCCGCAGAGCATCGAGCTGCTGCTGCAGCTCACTGATCCGGGCCTGGTCGTCGACCAGATCGAGGGTGGCCAGGTAGCGACCGAAGCTGCGCTCCACCAGTTCCTTCGCCTTGGCCAGGTCGTAGCGCTGCAGCAGGTTGAGCACCATGCCGTAGCTGGGGGTGAACTGACTCACCAGGGGGTCGGCCGGCGCCAGCGCCAGCTGGCCGGCTTCGCGCACCCCCTCGAAGCGACTCTGCACCGTGACCACATAACCCTGGGAATCGAGGCCACGACGTCCCGCCCGCCCGGCCATCTGCAGGAACTCGCTCCCCATCAGCGGCCGGTGCCCGCGCTCGGTGCGCTTGGAGAGCGCCGAGATCACCGTGGTGCGCGCGGGCATGTTGATGCCCGCGGCCAGGGTCTCGGTGGCGAAGACCACCTTGATCAGGCCCTGCTGGAAAAGCTCCTCGATCAGCTCCTTCCAGGCCGGCAGCACGCCGGCGTGGTGAGAGGCGATGCCGCGCAGCAGGGGCTCGGCGTGGCCCTCGCGCACCGCTTCCGGGCTGGCGGCGACGAAAACGTCAAGCCGGGCCTGGATGCGCGTCTGCTCGTCGGGGCTCACCAGGCAGAGCCTGCCGAGATCGCGCACGCCCTTGTCACAGCCGCGGCGGCTGAAAATGAAATAGATGGCGGGGAGCATGGCCCGCTCGGCCATCTGGGCCACCACGAAGGCCAGCGGCGGCGCCTCGGGCTGGGGCGGCTTCGGGATTTTTGGTCCCTTCCGCCTGGAGCCCTTGGGGGCACGCCACACCTTGGCGTTGGGATGCAGGTCGGTACCGGCCTCATTGAGCAGGGGGTGCAGACCCTTGGCGCTGCAGAAGCTGAAGGCCAGCGGCACGGGCCGGTGGTCGCTGTGCACCAGCCGGGTGGGGCCATGCACCCGCTCGATCCAGTCGGTGAGCTGGCCGGCATTGGCCACCGTGGCCGAGAGCGCCACCAGCTGGATCGAAGGCGGGCAGTGGATGATCGACTCCTCCCAGACGGTGCCGCGCTGGGAGTCGTTCATGTAATGGCACTCATCCAGCACCACCGCCTCCACCCCGGCGAGGGGATCGTCGTCGGGGTGGTCGATCTCCGCGTAGAGCATGTTGCGGAAGATCTCGGTGGTCATCACCACCACCTGCGCCGCGCGGTTGAGGCTCATGTCGCCGGTGAGCAAGCCCACACGCTCGGGGCCGAACTGGTCGCGGAAGTCGCGCAGCTTCTGGTTTGAGAGGGCCTTGAGCGGCGTGGTGTAGAACACCTTCTGTCCGTGGGCCAGAGCCCGGTGGATGGCATATTCCCCCACCAGCGTCTTGCCGCTGCCCGTGGGAGCGCTCACCACCACAGAGTGCCCCTGGTTGAGGGCATCGATCGCCTCGTGCTGGAAGGGGTCGAGGGGGAAGGGGAAGATCTCCGCCGGTGAAACAGATGTCGAGCGAGCTGCCGGAGGGGCCTGCGGCTGGAGTCCTGATTCGGCGTCCGCCTCGGGCGCGTCTACTGAGGTGCGCCTGCCGAGACCGAATGCATCCATTAGCCGCTCTGCCATCTGTGGAGCCTAGGAGCGTGTTGCGCATAGACCAGCATCCAGCCTCTCCACAGTCGCCCCTGGATCTGTCCAGATCCCAGTGACTGCGATTGATCCGAACGGGAGCACCGGCCAGGACCAGGCCCAGATCCTGGCGTCCCTGGCTGCTGGAGCAGACCGCGGCGTCCCCGCCCGCAGCGATCACGTGGCTGCACAGCGATCAGATCGTGTTCCTTCCGGTGCAGATGTGGGATTCCCCTGTCTTCGCTTGGTCGCGCAGGGGTTTTCGCAGGATCGCGCATGGGTTTTGGTAGCCCAGCCATCAGCGAGGCGTGGCCGATGACACGGGCCAACCCGTTCTTCAACGCACCCTAACCAGGGCTTAAACAACTCGCAGATTGCGACTGCAACGGTGAGCGGGTCTGATCCTCAGTTTCGTGGCCCTCGCTTTCCTCCCCCTGGATCCCTTTGTGCAGGCGTCCAATGGAGTTCTGCCACTGGCCGACCTCGACGCCAACGCGGAAATATCGGCCTACAACCCAGAGAGTGGGTTCCTCTACACCGTTGGCGGTGGTTCGGGCGCGATTGTGGTGACCGATCTGCGGAATCCGGCCATGCCACAGGCCGTCGCAGTTGCCCGCCCTCAGGGCAATCTGCAAACCCTGCAGAGTGTGGCCGTCTACGGCACCCTGATGGCCGTGGCGGTGCAGAACGATAATAAAACGGATCCAGGTTTCGTTCAGTTCTATGACCTGAGCAACCCAGCGCTTCCCCGATTCCTGAGCACCGTGACCGTCGGTGCCCTTCCGGATGCCGTCAAGTTCAATGCCGACGGCACCAAGCTGCTGGTGACCAATGAGGGCGAACCTGATTCGCTCTACACCGTGGATCCGGAGGGTTCGATCTCGGTGATCAACACCAGCGGCTGGCTCGCTGCCACGCCATCCGAACCGGGCCAGCAGGATGTGCAGACGATCGGCTTCGCCGCCTGGGAGAACCGCCGCGCCGAGCTGATCAACCGCGGTATCCGCATCGGCAGCCGCCTGGGGATCACCACCACCGTGGCCCAGGACATCGAGCCTGAAGCGATCGCCATCAGCGCCGACGGCCAAACCGCCTGGATCTCTCTTCAGGAGAACAACGCCATCGCCGTGGTGGATCTCAGCGGCGTCACGCCGTTGATCAGCACGATCTACTCCGCCGGCATCAAGGACTGGAGCCGCGGCATCCCAAGCGCTGAGAACTTCGACGTCCAGCTGGAGTACGCACGCGGCGATGAAAACCTGCCCAGCGAGGTGCTGGCCGGTGGCCTCTCGGGCCTGTTCTTCGCCGGTCGTGAATCCGTCGGGGGCCAGGACCTTGACATCTATTTCACTGTCACCGACCGCGGCCCCAACGGCGATCTGATCAACGGCCAGCGCCAGTTCCTCGACCCATCGTTCCAGCCCACCATCTACAAGCTGGGTAAGAACCGCGACACAGGCGCCATCGTGGAACTGGGCCGGATCGGCCTCAACCGGGCTGATGGAACGCCGCTCACCGGCCTGCCCCAGCTGGCCGGCATCGATGACATTCCGATCGATGCCAGCAACCAACTGCTTCCCTACGACCCGTTCGGCATCGACTCGGAAACAGTCTCACTCTTCACACTCAACATCGGCGGCAGCGATCGCCAGGTGTTCGCCGTGGGGGATGAATACCGCGGCCAGATCGCTATCTTCGATGCGGCCAGCGGAAATCTGATCCAGCGCTATATCCCTGCCGGCCAGAAGGCCCTGCTCGAGGCCCAGTACCCCGGCCAGATCGGCGCCGAAACAATCGACAGCCTCCCCTCCGTCTACGGCAACCGCTGGAGCAACCGCGGGATCGAGGGTATGGCCTTCAACAGCAACGACGGCCTGCTCTACGCCTTCATGCAGAGCCCGTTGGATGTGGTGAGCGACAGCGGCGTGCGCAGCCGCAGCCGCTCCGAACTCACCCGCATCCTGGCCATCGATCCGGCCAGCGGTACCCCGGTGAAGGAGCACTTCTACCTGCTCAGCGGGCGCCCCGGCCAGGACAAGATCGGCGACGTGACCTTTGATCCTGACAAGGGCGTGTTCTACGTGCTGGAGCGCGACAGCGCGCGCAACAGCCGACTTGCCGCCAAGCACGTCTACGAGGTGGATCTACGCGGCGCCACCAACACGCTGGCGATCACCACGGCTGCCGACCAGGCGACCGATGGCTGGCTCGCCCGGATCGGCGTGGCCCAGCCGGAGAACCTCGACAACCGCCGCGAGCTGATCGATCACGACAGCAATCCGGCCACCCCTGACATCTTCAGCACGTCCAGCGCCGATGTGCTGGCCGCCGCCGGCATCCGGCTGGCCAACAAGGTGGAGCTGTTCAACCTGCCCTCCATCGGCGGCAGCCTGTCCTACGACAAACCGGAAGGCCTCACCCTGCGCGACGACGGTGCGCTGGTGATCAACTACGACAATGACTTCGGCACCGAAGGCGCCAGCGGCAACACGATCACCGTGGTGAGCTTCGATCGCATCGGCCTCGACAGCTCCGACCGGGATGTGGACGGCAGCAGCGGCGGCGGCAACCGCTACCTCCCGATCGCCGGCCTGCCCGTGTATGGCCTCACCATGCCCGATGGCCTCGCCGCGTTCACGGATTCATTGGGCCGCCAGTTCCTTCTTGCAGCCGGCGAAGGCGACTCCCGTGAATACCAGCCCGACCAGGGCGACATCTTCTTCGACCTCACCCGGGCCAACAGCAGTGACCTGGTGACCGGCACCCCGTTCCGCGACCATCCCGGCGTCGCCGCCTTGAACGCTGCCTTCGCCGACACCACCGGCATCAGCCTCACCCGCCTCAACCTGCTCAACGACTACGGCGACATCACCGGGGACGGCCTGATCGACCAGCCGTATGCCATCGGTTCCCGCTCGCTGCGCATCTATGACGATCGCGGCAACCTGGTGTTCGACTCCGGCGACAAGCTCGAGGAGCTGGCCGATCGGCTGGGGCTGATGGCCGGCAACCGCGACGATGACAAGGGCACCGAGCCGGAGATGGTGGAGGTGGTGACCGTTGCCGGCCGCAGCTACGCCTTCGTGGCCCTGGAGCGCACCACCACAAGCGTGGCGGCGATCTTCGACATCACCGACCCCTACAACGTGGCGGAGTTGGATCCCCTTGTATTCCCGGGCGCCGCACGCATCGAGGGCATCACCTTCCTGCGCAGTCCGGCCGGCGAACCCGCCGGCGTCATCGCCAGCAGTGAGGGCAACGACGTGGTGAGCATCACCACGGCTGCACCGCTGGCGGAAGGCACCTTCAGATTGCAGCTGTTCCACATCGCCGATCAGGAGGCAGGTGCGTCAGCCATTCAGGATGCCCCGCGGCTCTCGGCTGTGCTCAATGCCCTGCGCACCGAGGACATCGACCTCGACGGCATCCCCGGCTTCGTGAACACCCTCACCCTTGCCTCCGGGGACGCCTTCATCCCGGGTCTCTTCTATGACGCCTCGGAAGCGGTCTTCGGTTCGGGGGGCATCGGCGACATCCAGATCCAGAACGAACTGGGCGTTCAGGCGATCGCCTTCGGCAACCACGAGTTCGACTTCGGCACCGCGACCCTGGCAGGGCTGATCGACGGTTCCGCTACCGGCGATTTCACCGCTCTGGTGGGCTCCACACTCGAGGGGCTCGATTTCACCGGCGCTGATTTCCCCTACCTCTCCACCAACCTCGACGTCTCCACCGACGTCAATCTGGCACCCCTGGCCGTGGCGGGTGCAGGCATCCCCCAGCCGAACAGCATCACCTCCTCGGTGGTGATCCAGGTCAATGGCGAGGACATCGGCATCGTCGGCGCCACCACCCCGACGCTGGACATCATCTCCAGCCCCGGAGGTGTGTCGATCAACCCAGGGGATTTCGATCCCACCCCCACGCCCTCTCAGTTGGATGCGCTGGCGGCCGAGATCCAGGCCGAGGTGGATGCTCTGCTGGCGGCCAACCCAGGCATGAACAAGGTGGTGCTGCTGGCCCACATGCAGCAGCTCGATATCGAGCGGGCACTGGCCGCGCGTCTGGTGAACGTGGACATCATCGTGGGCGGTGGATCCAACACCCGCCTCTTTGATGATAACGACCGCGTCCGCGCCGGCGACAGCGATCAGGGTTCCTACCCCGAGTTCATCACCAACGCCGGCGGCACCACCACGGTGCTGGTGAATACCGACGGCTCCTACAAGTACGTGGGCCGGCTGGTGATCGACTTCGACGCCGATGGCAACATCCTCCCCGCCAGTTACGACCCGAACGTCTCCGGTGCCTATGCCACCGATGCCCAGGCGGTGGCTCACCTCAACGCTGAAGGGCTGATCGATCCCGAGATCCAGGCGATCGTGGACGCCATCGAAACGCAGATCCTCGCCACTGAAGGCAATGTGTTCGGCATCTCGCAGGTGTTCCTCAACGGCAATCGCTCCGGCACCGACACACCCGACGACCCCGATGGGGTGCGCACCCAGGAAACCAACCTCGGCAACCTCACCGCCGACGCCAACCTGGCCATCGCCAGGAACACCGATCCCGATGTCGTCGTCTCGATCAAGAACGGTGGTGGCATCCGCGCCTCCATCGGCCAGGTCCTTGTGCCCCCCGGGGGCAGTGAGGCCTTGCGTCTGCCCAACGAGGCCGTCTTCGACTCCGACGGCAACCTGGTGAAGCCCGAGGGCGGCATCAGCCAGAACGACATCCAGACCAGCCTGGCCTTCAACAATGGCCTCACCCTGCTCACCCTCACCAAGGCGGAGCTCGTGGCCGTGCTGGAGCACGGGGTCGGCGCGGTCCCCGGCGTCAGCGGGCGCTTCCCCCAGGTGTCGGGGGTGCGCTTCTCCTACGACGCCGATCGGCCGGCTGGCGATCGCATCCTCAGCGCCGCAATCGTCGACGAGACCACCGGCACGATGATCGCCGAACTCGTCCACAACGGCGAACTGGCGGGTGATCCCGGCCAGACCTTCCGGATCGTGACCCTGAACTTCCTCGCCGGCGGTGGCGACGGCTATCCCTTCCCCACCGGCTCCGCCGCGAACCGGGTCGATCTCTACGACCTCGATGCCGATGGCAGCGACGACGGCAGCTTGAGCGGCCTTGCCACCTTCGCCTTTGATGGCACCGAGCAGGATGCCCTGGCCGAATACCTGGCCACCTTCTTCCCCGCGGACAGTGACCCGAACACGCCCATCTACGGCGAGGCCGATCAGGGACGCAACGTGGACAGAAGGATCCAGAACCTGGCCTTCCGCACCGTCCCAGGCACAGTGTCCCCCTTGGTGCTTTCTGCGGACACGGCAGAACTTCTCTATGTCGCATACCTCGGCCGGCCGGCCGACGTCAGCGGACTCATGTTCTGGGAGGACAAGATCGCCCAGTCCGGCTTCAGCTATGGGCCAAGGGCTGGAGATGGACTAAGCGATCAAGAGCGCCCTCTTTACGACAGCATCGTTGCCGGTTTTGCACAGTCATCAGAATCTCAGCAGATTTACGCAGGAAAGACAGCAGCGGAAAGCGTTGATATTGTCTACAACTTCTCCTTTGGGAGGA
>JBFLKL010000215.1:0-8991 GCA_040883175.1 Synechococcaceae cyanobacterium
CTCAAGCAGGTCCCACTGCAATCTGGAGACTCGAATTCCGTCCATCCATCACAGACCGTGAATGACGGTATAAAAGACGGTACAGACGGGGGCACCCATCGTCCCAAGCCGTCCCATAGCAGTCGATCCGGTCCGCTGCACACGGACACCCTCTCCATTTCTGGCCAACACCGGATGGCCATGGGAAGGCGCCCCAGGTGGGGGCGCCTTGGCACCGGTTGCGAGAGATCACCGTGGCATCTGGGGTGCCCTCGGTCGGGTGTCCGTGTTTCAACGATCAGCCTGTCTGGGGCCTGGCAGGCAAGGAATCGGTCACGGCGCTGGGGAGAGATGCTCGGGGCTTGACCTCCTCAGCTGTGACCGCTGCCCGGGTTATGCAGCCCGGGATTTCAGGGAGCGGGATTCAGAATGGCGTCTGTCTCAGCACGGCCGGGATGGCGTTCTCGCTGCGCCACCGAGATGATCTTCACGGTCAACTGCACCTCCTGTTGCGTGCACCGGCTCTGGCGAACCCAGGCCGGACTCTCCTGGAGGGCAAGGCCGGGTTGGCTCCCACGCCTCCCCTCAAGTTCAACTTACGCCTCCCCGAGCAGGATGGATGGCTCGGGGAGTTCCTGTTCCCGTACAGCCCGTTGCGGTTCCCCGCAGGCAGGCGTGTGTTCAGGAGGGTGGGCTTCAGATCACCTTCGAAGCAGCGATCGCGTCGGTGATCTCGTAGATCGACCAGCCATGCAGAAGCAGGTGTCGCACGAAGCGGGAGGTATCGCTGTCCCCTTCAAAAATTCTCTCTTCGATGGTCTGGGGTGCCTCCATTCTGCCGCTCTTGAGATGATGCATGGCGCAGTAGTCCTTGTTGCCGGTGTTGTAAACCACCCACTTGCCGCGGTATGGAGCTCCACAGTCGCGCAGGCTGATCAATGGAGTCATGGAATTCCAAGGCACAGGGTGGAGTGCGGTGCTTTCCACCGAGGCGTCACCAGCCGCGGAGTGGCTGTGGTGTAAGGAGGCAACCGCTGCCCTGTCGACATCGGGCTGAGAAATCAACATCGGGCTTGGGGGCGGGGGAAAGGCTGAAGGCTGGAGCGGGATCCTGCGGCACAGAGGCAGCGTGAGCCGAAGGGATGGCAGGTGTTCCGGAGTGTGATGCCCGGAGTGAATGGGCCGGTCGTTGGGACGGGGTGTGCGGGCCTGGCTGGACCCATGGTCATCGCACCAGCCAAGGTTGAAGAGGGTCCGCTTCTCTGTAGGAATCACTACCAACTTCATGGCTTGTTATCTGTCGGCCGGTGGCCTGGGGCCGGTGCCGATTGTCGGTGCCGCAGGAGTGTTTCAACCCATCCCTTTCGCTTAGAACCGGCATGGCCGACATGTCATGAGTGATGCTGCCTAGCTGTGACGCGCTGGGCCTGGATTCGGCTCCCCACTCCGGTTTCCGGAGAGGCCACGCCATTCAGACTGGGCGTATGCCGCTGGTGATGTGTGATGGCGTGGTTCGTGAAGCTTGAGGAGGGCATCGTCGAGAAGCCACGCTTCGACGCCGTGGTGCCGGCCCACCTGGCCTGGCTGGCCGAACTGGAGCGAGAGGGGCATCGTCCCCGCAGCGGCTACTGGGCCGACCGCCAGGGCCGCACCGGTGATGGCGCCGGCGGCATGCTGCTGTTCTGGGCCGATGACTGGACCCAGGCCGATCATCTGGTGCGCAGCGACCCCCTGATCCAGGCCGGTTGTGTGCGCTGGAGCCTGCATGAATGGCACCTGGTGCACGGCGCCCTCACGGCCTGAGGGCTGCGACAGGTCGGGCGCGGCTCAGGAGTGGAACAGCAGCACCAGGCCGGAGCTGAGCTGGTGGAATTCCCGCTCCTCGCGGCTGAGGTCGAGCCCCACCTGGAGCCCCTCCTTGAGGGCATCCTCGTAGGGGGGCGAGCTGGGGGCCACGCCGGCATTCCAGAGTGCGGCGATGCCCACCGGCGTGGCGTGCCAACGGAAACGCTGTGTCCTTCCGATCTCCGGCTCGCTGAGGGCTTCCTCCAGAAGTTCGCGAATCGGCATGGTTCCCCGGCCCCGTCAGAAGCTTCGGCAGGGCCGGCGATCGGGGCAATCAGCTGAGAGCTTTCGTGATGAATGCACCACCGCCCAGCAGCAGCCCAAAGGCCAGCAGCCAGAGCCAGGGCAGGCGCCGGTTCAGCGCCAGCATCCGCTCCACAGCCTCCCGGTCGGGGGCCGGCCGGCCCTTGGCCAGCAGCGGCTTGCTGCGCCGCTCGCCGCCGTAGTGGTTGGTGCCTCCCAGCTGCACCCCCACCAGGTGGGCGTAGGCCGCCTGGGACACTCCGGCGTTGGGTGACGGGTCGGCCCTGCCGTCGCACCTGGCGGCCCGCAGCAGCTCCAGCCCCTTCCACGGACGTCCTGCCGCCAGGGGCAGGCTGAGGGTGGTGAGGCGGCAGGGCAGCCACACCAGCAGGTCGTCGAGCCGGGCGCCGGCGCTGCCCAGCCAGGTGAGCCGCCCGTGGCGGTAACCCAGCATCGAATCGAGGGTGCTGGTGGCCTTGAAGCCCCAGGCCAGGGCCAGCGGACCGGGCAGGTCCCAGCCTCCGGCGCTCCAGATCCCTGCCCCCACCAGCATCCAGAACAGCGGCGCGAACAGGCCGTCCACGCCGTTCTCACTGGCGGTTTCGGCCAGGGCCCGCAGGATGCCCTGATGGTCGAGCTGCGCGGTGTCGCGCCCAACGATCCCGCCCAGCCGCCTGCGGGCCTCGGCCAGATCGGCTCCGCTTGCGGCCTGGCCTGCCCCGGGCCGGGGTGGCTGCGGTTCGAGGGCCCCCAGCACGGTGCTCACGGCCTGCTCCAGGCTGCGGCCGGCCAGGGCGCTGGCCAGGGCCACCACCAGCAGACCTGCCCCCAGCCAACCGATGGGTCCGCTGCCGGCCCAGGGCCGGCAGCCCGGAGCCAGCCGCTCCACCCCCCACCCCGCCAGACCGCTGCCGAGCACCAGCAGCAGGGTGATCGCGCCGCCGGCCAGCCGCAGTGCCCAGGGGCGGTCGCCGGCCCAGCACTCGGCCGTGGCCCGCAGCCGCGTGATCGTCCAGCCCATCGCCACCACCGGGTGGGGGCACCAGCGCGGATCGCCCACCAGACGATCCAGGCCGCAGGCCAGGGCCACCAGCAGCAGGGGGTGGATCAGGCGGCCTTGAGCCAGCTGAACATCGAGCGCAGGCCCTTGCCCACCTGCTCGATCGGATGCTGGCTGTCGCGTTCGCGGATCCGCTTCATCTCCGGCTTGCCGGCGTCGCACTCGGCCACGAAGTTGCGGGCGAAGGTGCCGTCCTGGATGTCGGCCAGGATGCGCTTCATCTCGGCCTTGGTGTCGTCGGTGATCAGGCGCGGGCCGCTCACGTAGTCGCCGTATTCGGCGGTGTTGGAGATCGAATCGCGCATGGCGGTGAGGCCGCCCTTCACCATCAGATCCACGATCAGCTTCACCTCGTGCAGGCATTCGAAGTAGGCCAGCTCGGGCTGGTAGCCCGCCTCCACCAGGGTTTCGAAGCCGGCCTTCACCAGCTCGGAGAGGCCGCCGCAGAGCACCGCCTGCTCACCGAACAGGTCGGTTTCCGTCTCCTCCTTGAAGTTGGTCTCAAGAATGCCGGCGCGGGTGCCGCCGATGGCCTTGGCGTAGGCCATGGCCAGATCGCGGGCCTGGCCGCTGGCGTCCTGATGCACGGCGAACAGGCAGGGCACGCCCTGGCCGTTCTGATACTCCCAGCGCACGGTGTGGCCCGGTCCCTTGGGGGCGATCATCACCACGTCCACGTCGGCGGGGGGCTGGATCAGCCCGAAGCGGATGTTGAAGCCGTGGGCGAAGCTCAGCACCTTGCCGGCGCTCAGGTGCGGGGCGATCTCCGCCGCGTACACCGCCTTCTGGGCCTCGTCGGGCAGCAGCACCATGATCCAGTCGGCTCTGGCGCAGGCGTCACCGACGCTCAGCACCTCCAGGCCGTCGGCCCGGGCCTTGTCGGCCGAGCGGCTGCCCTCGTAGAGGCCCACCACCACGTCGATGCCGCTGTCCTTGAGGTTGAGGGCATGGGCGTGGCCCTGGGAGCCGTAGCCGATGATCGCCACCGTCCTGCCGCTCAGCAGGGAGAGATCGGCGTCGGAGTCGTAGAAGAGCTGGGCCATCCGGGCGCGGGCGTGGGCGGGGAGCAAGGGCCGAGCTTACGCAGCGGCCGCTCAGGCCTCGCTGGGATGGGCGATCACCCGGTCGATCAGGCCGTAGTCCCTGGCCTCGGCGGCGCTGAGGAAATAGTCGCGGTCGGTGTCCTTCTCGATCTTCTCGAAGGGCTGGCCGGTCATCTCGGCCATGCTGTGGTTGAGCATGTCCTTGATGCGCAGGATCTCGCGGGCCTCGATCTCGATGTCGCTGGCCTGGCGCTGGCTGGTGCCCCCCAGGGGCTGGTGGATCATGATCCGGCTGTGGGGCAGGGCCAGGCGCTTGCCCTTGGTGCCTGCTCCCAGCAGGAAGGCGCCCATGCTGGCGGCCAGACCCACGCAGATCGTCACCACATCACTTTTCACATACTGGATCGTGTCGTAGATCGCCAGGCCGGCGGTCACCGATCCCCCGGGGGAATTGATGTAGAGGTAGATCGGCTTGGAGCTGTCCTCCGAATCGAGATACAGCATCTGGGCCACCAGGGCGTTGGCGACGCTGTCGTTCACCTCCGAGCCCATGAACAGGATCCGCTCCACGCCCAGGCGGGTGTAGATGTCCACCCAGCGCTCGTACTGGCTGCCGGGCAGGCGGTAGGGAACGCTGGGGGTGCCGATGGGCATGGCTGGGCGGGTGGTGGTGAATGAAGGACGGTTTCGGTGTGGTGGCTCAGCCGATGCCGGCGGCGGCGGGCACCGGCGTGGGCAGCTGCTTCTGGCTGGTGAGCACCCGGTCGATCAGGCCGTACTCCCGGGCCTCCTCGGCGGTGAGGTAGGTCATGCGGTCGGAGTCCTTGGCCAGCTGCTCCACGCTCTTGCCGGTGTTCGCGGCCAGCATCTCCAGCATGGTGTGCTTGTTGTGCAGCACCTCCTTGGCACGGATCTGAATGTCGGTGGCCTGGCCACGGGCGCCGCTGCGGGGCTGGTGCAGCACGATCGACGCGTGGGGCAGGGCCGCCCGCTGACCCTTGGCGCCGGCGCTGAGGATCATGGCGGCGGTGCCCATCGCCTGGCCGATGCAGATGGTGTGCACCGGTGGCTTCACATAGCGGATGGTGTCGGCGATGGCGAAGGCCTCGGTTTCGAAGCCGATGGCGTCGCCGGTGAACCAGGAGGTGCCGGTGGAGTTGATGTAGAAGAAGATCGGCTTGTCGGGATTGTCGAATTCCAGATAGAGCAGCTGGGCGATGATCAGCTCGGTCACGTCCACGCCCATCTGGCGTTTGGCGTCGTCGTCGCTGAACAGGGGCAGCCCCAGGTAGACGATGCGCTCCTTCAGCAGCAGCGAGGGCAGATCCGGTGGCGGGGTGCGCAGCACGGCGGAATCGCCGTAGTAGGGAGCTGACACCGACATCCGCAGACCTGGCTGACGCACTGGAAGGGAGCCTAGCGGGGCCTGCCCGAGGCCCGCTCCCCCCGGCTGCGGCCAGGCTCGAGCTGGGCGAACACGATGCGGCCGGTCGGGTTCTGCAGCGCCCCGGTGATCACCACCGGCAGGCGCTCCCCCAGCCGGCCCCGGGCTCCCTCCACCACCACCATGGTGCCGTCGTCGAGGTAGCCCACCCCCTGCTCGGCCTCCTTGCCGTCGCGCACGATCTTGAGCTGCAGCTCATCGCCGGGCTGCACCTCCGGCCGCAGGGCGATCACCAGCTCGCTGAGGTTCAGCGCCTTGATGCCCTTCACCTCGGCCACCTTGGCCAGGTTGTAGTCGGCCGTGAGCAGGGTGCCGCCGGTGTCGGCGGTGAGGGCCTGCAGCTTGTCGTCCACCCCCTTGCCCTCGTAGCGGGTGCTGTTCACCACCAGCCGGCGGCCATAGGCCTCGCGCAGCTGGCTGAGCAGTTTCAGGCCGCGGCGCCCGCGGGCGCGCTTGTCGGCATTGCCGGAATCGGCCAGCGCCTGCAGTTCGTCGATCACGCACTGGGCCACGATCACCTGGCCCTCCAGCAGGCCCGAGTCCAGCAGGCCGCGGATGCGCCCGTCGATGATCACGCTGGTGTCGAGGATCTTGGCGCTGGCCGGCCGCAGCACCCCCTCGGCCACCAGCAGGGCCTCGGCGTTGCCCGGGCTGAACAGGCGCAGCAGGGTGCGGCCGTGCACCTCGGCCAGGTTGTAGCCCGACACCCCGAAGAACACGTTGCTGAGCACCGCCGCCAGGGGCTTGATGAAGATCACCTCCCAGGGCAGCGGCAGCAGCAGGATCGGCGCCAGCAGCAGGTTGGCCACCAGCAGGCCCAGGATCAGGCCCACGGCCCGGCTCACCAGCAGATCGGTGGGCATCGAGCGCACCTGCTGGGTGAGCCGGCGGCGCAGCTGGCCGAAGAAGAAGCCCGCCAGCAGGCCGAAGAACGCCCCGAAGCCGGCCAGCACGGTGCGCAGTCCCTCGGGGTTGTTCACCTGCACCAGCAGGGCTTCCGGCAGCAGGTCCACCCCCAGCCAGCCCGCCGCGGCCCCGGAGATCAGAAACAGGACCAGGATGAGGGTGTCCACCATTGACGCTGCCCGTGGTGTGCCGCCCGCTCAGGCAGGCAGCATGCCTGAAACCCGCACCCTTGGCCGGCAGGGGTTACCGCACTTGATCGTGTCCGCACACTCGATCGTGTCCGCGCACTTGATCGTGTCCGCGCACACGTCATGCCCGTGGCCGCCGCGCAGCGCCTATCTGCACATTCCCTTCTGCCATCGGCGCTGCTTCTACTGTGATTTCCCGGTGGTGCCCCTCGGCGACCGGGCCGCCGGCGAGGCCGGGGCTCCGGGGGCAGGCTCGATCACGGCCTACCTGGAGCTGCTGGAGCGGGAGATCGGCGCCGCCCCCGCCGGGCCGCCGCTGAGCACCGTGTACCTGGGCGGCGGCACCCCCTCGCTGCTCACGCCCGCCCAGGTGGCGTCGCTGCTGGGGGCGCTGCGGGCCCGTTTCGGCCTGGCCCCCGCGGCGGAGATCACCCTGGAGCTGGATCCGGCCAGCTTCGATGACCAGCGCCTGGGCGGCTACCTGGCCGCCGGGATCAACCGGGTGAGCCTCGGCGGTCAGAGCTTCGACGACACCGTGCTGGCGGCCCTGGGGCGGCGTCACCGTGGCGAGGATCTGCTGCAGGCGGCCGGCTGGCTGGAGCAGGCCCGCGGCCGTGGCGCCCTGGCCAGCTGGAGCCTGGATCTGATCCAGGCGGCGCCGGGCCAGGACGTCGCGGGCTGGCGGCAGCAGCTGCGCCGGGCGATCGCCACCGGAGCTCCGCACCTGTCGGTGTACGACCTCACGATCGAGCCGGGCACGGTGTTCGCCCGGCGCCTGGAGCGCGGCCAGCTGGAGCTGCCCGATCCCGAGCGCGCGGCCGACCTCATGGAGCTCACCTGGGCGGAGCTGAGCGCCGCGGGCTACGGCCACTACGAGATCTCGAACTACGCAGTCCCCGGGCATGCCTCCCGTCACAACCGCGTCTACTGGAGCGGTGCCGGCTGGTGGGGGTTCGGGATGGGCGCCACCGGCGCCCCCTGGGGCGAGCGGCAGGCCCGGCCGCGCACCCGGGCCGCCTATGCCGCCTGGCTGGAGGGCTGCTCGGACCCGGCTCCTGCCCCTGCCGGCGGCGGCATGCCGCTGGACGAGCGGCTGCTGGTGGGACTGCGCCGCCGGGAAGGGGTGCGGCTGCCGGCGCTGCTGGTGGCCGCCGGTTTCTCGCCGCGGGAGCGCGCCCAGGCCCTGGCCGAGCTGCGCCGGCGGCTGGCCCCCTGGCTCGACGAGGGTCTGCTGCTGGAGGAGGGATCCCGCTGGCGGCTGGCCGATCCGGCCGGCCTGGCCCTCAGCAATGGGGTGCTGCGGGAGCTGCTGGGCTGGTGGGAGCAGCGGGGCGGCGCTGGGCGGCGATCCACAGGCGCAGCGCCTCCACCGCCCGCACCCGCCCCGGCAGCAACGGCGGGCTGAAGGGCGGCTGGCGCGACGTCAGGCCGAGCAGGTCGGCCGTCACCCGCACCTGGCCGTCACAGCCGTCGCCGGCGCCGATGCCGATCACGGGAACGTGCATCCGGGCACTCAGCGCTGCCCCCAGCTCCTCCGGAACGTGCTCCAGCACCACCGCGAAGCAACCGGCCGCTTCCAGGGCCGCGGCCGCGTGGATCAGCCGTTGGCGGCTGGTCTCGTCGTTGCCCTGGCGGCGGTAGCCGAGACGATGCACCGACTGGGGTGTGAGGCCGATGTGGCCCATCACCGGGATGCCGCTGCGCACCATCCGGTCGATCACCGCCAGGGTTTCCGGCTCGGCCCCCTCAAGTTTCACTGCGGCCGCCGGCGTTTCCTTCAGCACCCGCCCGGCAGCAGCCACGGCGTCATCGGCGGCGCACTGGTAACTGAGAAAGGGCAGATCGCAGATCAGCAGAGGCTCCTGGCCCGCCGTGCAACTGCTGGCCAGTCCCCTGCCGGCGGCCCGGCAGTGGTGGAGCATCTCCTCGAGCGTCACGGGCAGGGTGGTGGGGTGACCGAGCACCACCATCGCCAGGGAGTCGCCCACCAGCACCGCATCAGCGCCGGCTTCAGCCACCAGCGCCGCGGAGAGGGCATCCCAGGCGGTGAGGATGCTGATGGGCAGGCCAGCCTGCTTGCGACGCATCAGGTCCGCGGGGCGCAGGGGCACGGCGAAGGGTCGGAGAAGGAGCATTGCTAGCATCGGTTCGACTCGGACCCACGCGGCCCTGACGCCCAAACCTGGTCAGGACCGGAAGGGAGCAGCCACACGGGATGCTCAGCGCAGGCGTGGACTCCGGGTCACCCTTTTCAACTACGGATGAATCCCAACTACGGATGAA
>JBFLKL010000216.1:0-8642 GCA_040883175.1 Synechococcaceae cyanobacterium
CCAGCTGGTCCACCAGCCGCTCGATCTGCGCCAGCCGGGATTCGGCGTGCTCCTGGTGCAGGCGGCCGCCGTAGCGGAGGTCAGTGCTGCAGCCTTGCAGGTGCGGTTCGCTGTTGTCGTGGAAGCCGCAGCAGCCCCCCTGCAGGGAAGAGCCCAGGTAACGGATCGGATCGGCCGGTTCACTGGGGTCACTGGGTGTCAGCCGGAAATGATGAAGCGACTGATGGATGCTCTGCCCCACCGTGGCTTCACTGGCCGCGCTGCGGGCGATGGCGGTGTTGCGCCGCTGCTGGCCGATGCACAGCTTTGAGGCCACGGTGCTCACGAGCTCCTGCAGGGGCGTGCCTGGCGTAGGGCCCAGGGCCGCCAACGCCACCGGGGTCCTCACGGAGATGGCATGTCCGCTGAAGCACTCATGGAGGAAGTGACCGCTGCCGTCGCCGGGCTGCACGAAGGTGAGCTCGCCGTTGTCCAGGCTGGTGGTGGTGCCCTGGCCGAGCACGTCCCCCTGGATCAGATCGCCCACGGTGTTGGCGATCGAGCGATCGGCCGGCATGGGGTCAGCTGGCCTCCGGGCCCTCCGGTGATCCGGCAGCCTCCGGCCCCGCCTCCTGTCCTGCAGCTGCAGCGGTGTCCTGGCCAGCAGGCTCTTCGGCGTCCTCGTCCGGGGCGGGTGGAACAAGCACCACCTCCGCCAGCCTGTCGCCACTGTCGAGCTTCTGCAGCCGCACCCCGGTGGCCGCCCGAGACTGCTGAGGCACCGCATCCGCCTGGGTGCGCACGATCACCCCCCGCTCACTGACCAGCAGCAGCTCCTCACCCGACCCCAGCACCCGCAGCCCCACGAGCACGTCATCGCTCTGGCGGAAGCGGATCGCCCGCAGGCCCATGCCGGCGCGCTTCTGCAGTCGGAACTGGTCCACCGGCACCCGCTTGCCCAGGCCGCTGGCGGTGGTCACCAGCACCCAGGGGCCGTCACTGGGGGCGACGGCTTCCTCGGAGTCGCTCTCCGCCTCGGTCTCCTCGTCGCCGGTGGTGGATACCTGAGCCACCCGGTCGGCCAGTTCGGCCGGGAGCACGTCCATGCTCACCAGCCGGTCCCCGGCTCGCAGGTTCATGGCCCGCACGCCCCGGGCGGTGCGGCCCAGGGGGCGAAGCTCCTCATCGCTGAGCCGGAAGTGGATCGTCATTCCCTTGCGGGAGCCGATCAGCACACTGTCGCCCGGCAGGGCCAGGCGTACCCAGCGCAGGGAATCGCCCTCCACCAGATCGATGGCGATCAGGCCGTTGGAGCGGATGTTGGCGAAGGCCGAGAGCCGGGTGCGCTTGATGGTGCCGCCACTGGTGAGCATCACCAGCACGCCGTCATCGGTGAATTCGCTCACCGCCAGCAGCGAGGTGATCTGCTCCTCGCGGGGAATCGGCAACAGCTGCACGATCGGGGTGCCCTTGGCGGCGCGGCTGCCCACCGGCACCCGGTAGGCCGGCACGGTGTACACCACGCCGCGATCGCTGAACAGCAGCAGGTTGTCGTGGTCGTTGCAGCTGATGAACAGCTTCACGGCCTCCTCGCCCTGGCTGCGGGTGCCGGCCTTGCCGCGGGTGCCGCGGCTGGTGGCCTCGAACTCACTCACCGGCATGCGCTTGAGGTAGCCGGTCTCGGTGAGCAGCACCACCGAGCGCTCGTTGGCGATCAGATCGATGTCATCGAGGCCGCCCTCCACATCGAGGATCTCGGTGCGCCGCGGCGAGTCGTAGCGGCTGCGGATCGTCGCCAGCTCATTCTGGATGATCTCAAGCACCCGCTCGCGGCGCGCCAGGATGTCCTTGTAATCAGTGATCTTGGCGAGCAGGTCTTCATGCTCGAGCCTGATCTTGTCGGCCTCGAGGGCCGTGAGCCGGCGCAGCTGCATCTGCAGGATGGCGTCAGCCTGGACCTCGGTGAGGCCGAACTGCTCGATCAGGCCGCTGCGGGCCGTGGCCGTGTCGGCGGCGGCACGGATCAGGGCGATGATCGCGTCGAGATTGTCAAGGGCGATCAGCAGTCCCAGCAGGATGTGATCGCGCTCCTCGGCCTTGCGCAGCAGGAAGCGGGTGCGCCGTTCGATCGTCTCGATGCGGTAATCGAGAAACACCTCCAGCATGCGCCGCAGGTTGAGGAGCACCGGCTCATTGCCCACCAGCGCCAGCATGTAGGCATTGAAGTTGCTCTGCAGCGGCGTGAGCTTGAACAGGTTGTTGAGCACCACCTGGGGATAGGCGTCACGCCGCAGTTCGATCACCACACGCATCCCGTCGCGATCGGATTCGTCGCGGATGTCGCTGATCCCCTCGAGCTTCTTATCGTTCACCAGCTCGGCGATGCGCTCGATCATCGCGGCCTTGTTGGTCTGATAGGGCAGCTCGGTGATGATCACCGCATCGCGGTCGGGCCGGCCCTTGGCTTCAATGGTCTCGATCCCGGCCACCCCGCGCATGGTCACCGACCCACGCCCGGTGGCGTAGATCTCGCGGATGCCGCGACGGCCCAGGATCTGCCCGCCGGTGGGGAAGTCGGGGCCGGGAATCAGGGCCTGCAGCTCCCGGTCGCTGATCTCGGGGTTGGCGATCAGGGCCTGCAGGCCGTCGAGCAGCTCGCCGAGGTTGTGGGGGGGGATGTTGGTGGCCATTCCCACGGCGATGCCGGAGGAGCCGTTGAGGAGCAGCTGGGGAATCCGCGCCGGCAGCACCGTGGGCTCCTGCTGGCTGCCGTCGAAGTTGTCAACGAAATCAACCGTTTCGCTCTCGATGTCCTCCAGCAGGGCATCGGTGGTGAGGGCCTGAAGCCGCGATTCGGTGTAACGCATGGCGGCCGGCGGATCGTTATCAACCGAGCCGAAGTTGCCGTGGCCATCGATCAGCGGCATGCGCAGGGAGAAGTCCTGCGCCATCCGCACCAGGGCGTCGTACACGGCGGTATCGCCGTGGGGGTGGTACTTACCGAGCACCTCACCCACCACACGGGCACATTTGCGGTAGGGCCGGTCGCTGGTGAGGCCCAGCTCGTACATCGCGTAGAGGATGCGGCGATGCACGGGCTTGAGACCATCGCGGGCATCGGGCAGGGCCCGACCCACGATCACGCTCATCGCATACTCCAGATAGGAGCGCGACATCTCGTTGCGGAGGTCGGTCTGGATGACCCGTGAATCCCCGTCCGAACCGGAATCACCCGGATTGATCGGTCCCGTGGGATCCGCCATGCATGACCGTCTGCAATCAGTCGATTCTATCGATGCCGGCGACGCCCTCCCGCGCGGCGAAACCGAGCTGCGCGAGCGTCAGCGGCGAGGCGAGCTGCAGGTGCGCTCAGCCGCCGACTTCCGGGCTTTGGTGCGCGAGGCGGGCCTGAGGCGGGCCTTCGCCAGCACCGATGTGGTGGTCGCCGCCGATGCCGGCTTCACCGATCAGGCAAGCCTGCACCTCTCCCTGGGCCCCGCCGATCCGCCCATCCGGCTGCGCGAGGCCCAGCTGGAGGGCGTGCAGGGCCTGGCCAGCGGTGGGGCCGGCGAGCTGGTGCTGCCGGTGGGCGGTGGGCTGGGGGATCCCGCGCGCCAGAGCGGTGCCCAGCTGCTCGGCACCCTGCTGGCCGGCGGGGCGCTGGCCTTCGACGCCAGTGGAGAGGCCACGGCCCTGCATCCCCGTCGCGACCTGCACACCGACCTCGACCTGGCGCGGATCGGCGCCGGCCGGCTGCTCCTGCACAGGGCCATCAGCGAGAACGGCGTGGTGGCGATGAGCAGTGCCGCCGGGCTCTGCGCCAGCCCCTGGGGGCCGCTGCTGGGCCCTTACGGCACGGCGCTGTGGAGCTGCGGCGGCGCCGGCAGCATCGGCCTCACCATGCCCGGGCTGGCGCTGCTGGGTCCGGGCTCACCGGTGCTGGTGGCAGGGGGAACCGGCTGGGTGCTGGGGGCCGGAGGGGGCCACCAGCCCAGCCCCAGGCGTCAGGCGACGGGCCATGCCCTCACCCCCGGCGCCACGGTGGCAGTGAGTGTGGATCTGCACACCCTCGACCGCCGCTGGCTGCGGCCCTGTTTCTTTCCCGGCCATGGCTGCGCGCTGCTGGTGGCGATTGCCGCGCCGGTGCCGCTTCTGGACCTGGAGGTGGCCCGGCGGGCAGCGGCCGCGCCAGAGGAACTCCAGGCACCGGTGCTGGATGTGGCCATCCCCCGGCGGATCAAACCGGCCCTCGGGTCGGTGACCTACGCCCAGCTCGCCGAAGGCGCGATCGTGGTGGGAGAGCGGGAGCTGCGCTGCGCACCGGCCCACAGCCCCCGGCTGGCGGCCGAAATCAGCGCCGAACTGGTGAGCAGGCTGGAGCAGAACCGCTTCCCGATCCGCCTGCCGGTGGTTCCGCTCCCGAGCCGGTCCACGCTGCTGCCCCTCGACAGCTGACCCGAATCGACAGCTGCCCCCCAGAGGCGACCGGCAGCCACCCTTAAGCTCCAGCGCGACTGTGTTAGCAACCGGCAGCGACTGCAGCATCCCCCTCCCAGGACCACGCCCCCCAACTCCGCGCCCAGCACAGCTCCTCGTTCTTCGCCCCGTTCTTCGCCCATCGCCCCATGGCCGACACCCAGCGCGACGATCTCCAGCCCGACACCAGCCCCGGGACCGCAAGCTCCACCGACGCGAGTGCCGCTGCAGCGAGTGCCACGGACATGGGCGGCGAGGCCAGCCCTGCTCCTGCCGCCGTTCCGGAGCCTGCCGGGCCTGAATCCGCGGCACCCGCCGCGGCGGGTGCCCCTGCCACGACGGCCCCCGAGTCCCCGGCGGCGGAGCCAACCCTGGAGACCAGCACCACCGTGCCGCCGCTCGGCGCCGGCGGCGCTGCCGCAGCCGAAATAGAGGGCGAGGGCGAGGGCGAGGGCGGCGAGTGGAATCTGCTGCTGGAGAAGCTGCGGCAGTGGTGGCGCAGCGGCGAGCTGCAGAGCCTCTGGCAGCAGACCAGGACCCCTCTCACCCTCGGCCTGGGCCTGATCACGGTGCTGCTGGTCCTGCGGGTGTACGCAGGACTGCTGGCCGCCATCAACAGCCTGCCCCTGGTGCCGGGCCTGCTGGAGCTGGTGGGTGTGATCTGGACTGTCCGCTACGGCGTTCCCAGGTTGATTCGCCGCAGCGAGCGCGAGCAGCTGCTCGATGGCCTGCAACGGCGCTGGCGCAGCTTCAGCGGCCGGGGCTGAACATCACCCCGCTCCGGGCCGTAAGCCGCATCGATTGATACGGTGGCCCGAATACGCCCAACCTCGGTGGACATCCAGCTCGGCCGCTCCCGCACCGTCCGTCGCGCCTACGGCATCGACGAAATCGCCCTGGTGCCGGGCGGCCGCACGGTGGATCCGGCCGTCACCGACAGCAGCTGGACCCTGGGTGGGATCCAGAGGGAGATCCCGATCATCGCCAGTGCCATGGATGGCGTGGTTGATGTGGGCATGTGCGTGGAGCTCACCCGACAGGGCGCCCTGGGGGTGCTCAACCTGGAGGGGGTGCAGTGCCGCTACGACGACCCCAACCCGGTGCTCGACCGCATCGCCGCCGTGGGCAAGGAGGAGTTCGTGCCCCTGATGCAGGAGCTCTACGGCCAGCCGGTGCGCGAAGACCTGATCCGCAGGCGCATCGCCGAGATCAAGGAGAAGGGCGGCATCGCCGCTGTGAGCGCCACCCCCGTGGCCGCGATCCGTTTCGGCGACGCCATCGCCGAGGCCGGCGCTGACCTCTTCTTCGTGCAGGCCACGGTGGTGAGCACCGAGCACATCGGTCCGGAAGGCCAGGCCAGCCTCGATCTCGAAGCCCTCTGCCGCGACTTCGGCGTGCCGGTGGTGATCGGCAACTGCGTCACCTACGACGTAGCCCTGAAGCTGATGCGCGCCGGCGCTGCCGGCGTGCTCGTGGGCATCGGCCCCGGCGCCGCCTGCACCAGCCGGGGCGTGCTCGGAATCGGCATCCCCCAGGCCACCGCCGTGGCCGACTGTGCCGCCGCCCGTGACGACTACGCCCGGGACAGCGGTCGCCGCGTGCCCGTGATCGCGGACGGCGGCATCGTCACCGGCGGGGACATCTGCAAGTGCCTGGCCTGCGGCGCCGATGCCGTGATGATCGGCTCCCCGATCGCCCGCGCCGCCGAGGCCCCAGGCCGGGGCTTCCACTGGGGCATGGCCACACCCAGTCCGGTGCTGCCCCGCGGCACCCGGATCAAGGTGGGCACCACGGGCAGCATCGAGCGGATCCTGCGCGGTCCCGCCGGCCTGGACGATGGCACCCAGAACCTGCTCGGCTGCATCCGCACCTCCATGGGCACCCTGGGGGCCCGCACGCTCCTGGAGATGCAGCAGGTGGAGGTGGTGGTGGCCCCCTCGCTGCTCACCGAGGGCAAGGTGTATCAAAAGGCGCAGCAGCTGGGCATGGGCAAGTAGGAGGCGAGGTCTATCTTGAAACAGTGGGGGCTTCACAGCTCGCACACTCCTCACACCCTCCGGCCCGGTTCTCCCGGGCCTTTTTGCTTCCCCCGGCTCCGCCGCCGCCTGCAACGCTTGATGTGGGCCCGCGGAAGCGGCCTGGGCCCCTTGCTACATTCCTGAAATCCCGATCCCTACAAGGATGTCCAGCGCAGCCGCTGTCACCGACGCCTCCTTCGAGCAGGACGTGCTCAAGAGTGATGTGCCTGTGCTGGTTGACTTCTGGGCGCCCTGGTGCGGCCCCTGCCGGATGGTGGCTCCGATCGTGGATGAGATCGCCAAGGAATTCGAGGGACAGATCAAGGTGTTCAAGCTGAACACGGATGAAAATCCCAATGTGGCCAGCCAGTACGGCATCCGCAGCATCCCCACCCTGATGGTGTTCAAGGGCGGCCAGAAGGTCGATACCGTGGTGGGCGCCGTACCCAAGACCACCCTCTCCGGCACGATCAGCAAGTACCTCTGACAGACCCCCTGACAGACCCCAGGTCCTGCCTCTCTCCGGCTCAGCGGGACGGCGGCATCAGCCCCCTCGAGGCCCTCGCCACCGTCATCGAGCACCATCCCCAGCGGCGCACCATCCATCGTGCGCTGGTGTCTCTTCTCGATGTCTGCCGGTATGAAACCGAGCCGGACGCCTGGCGGATCATCAGCGGCACCCTCGCCGACATCAGCGAAGCCCTCGAGGTGTTCCGGCCGCACCGCAAGGTGCGCAAGGTCGCGGTGTTCGGATCATCCCGAACCTCCAGCGACGACCCCGGTTTCCTGCAGGCCGAGGAGCTCGCTCGGCTGGCTGTGGAGGCCGGGTTCGAGGTGATCACCGGCGCCGGCGGCGGCATGATGGAGGCCGCCAACCGCGGCGCCGGCAGCCAGGCGAGTTTCGGCCTCAATGTGGATCTGCCCTTCGAGCAGCACCCCAATCCGATCGTGAGCAGCTACGAGGCCCGGCTGCTCCACTTCCGCTACTTCTTCACCCGCAAGCTGTTCTTCCTGCGCGAGAGCGATGCCGTTGTGGTGCTGCCCGGCGGCTTCGGCACCCTGGATGAGCTGTTCGAAGCCCTCACCCTGATCCAGACCGGTCGCACCCCGCCCATGCCCCTGGTGTTGCTGGCCCCGCCCGGGGATCCCTTCTGGAGCAGCTGGCAGGTGGAGGTGCAGCGGCTGATGACCAAACGGGGACTGATCTCACCTGAGGACCGGGCCCTGGTGCGCCAGACGGACAGCGCCAGCGAGGCGATGGCCTGGATCTGCCGCTTCTACCGGGTCTTCCATGCCTCCGAACTGCTCAGTGATCGGCTGGAACTTCAGCTCAACGCCCCGATCCCGCCGAAGGCGCTGGAGCGCCTCAACCACGACTTCGACGACCTCGTGGACCAGGGCGCCATCCATGCCGCCGAAACCTGCGACGACGACGGCTTCCTGCGGCCCTGCCTGCGCTTCCGCTTCAACATGCGCCGCATGGGCAGGCTCTACCAGCTGATCGATGCCCTCAACGGCCTCGAGCTGCCCAGCACTCCGGCCCTGCAGCAACCCGAGCAGCGCTGCGTGGAACCCTCATGAGCCGTCTGGGTCTGATCGACTACGGGATGGGCAACCTGCACTCGGTGCGGCGGGCCTTCGAGCGGCTTGGCGCCGAGGTGGTGAGTGTGGCCGATCCGGCTGCCGATGGGGCCCTGATCGAAAGCTGCCAGGGCCTGCTGCTGCCGGGGGTGGGGGCCTTCGACCCCGCCATGGAGCGGCTGCGGACCAGCGGGCTCGACCTCATGCTGCACCACTGGTGCGCGGCGGAGCGCCCGCTGCTGGGCATCTGCCTGGGACTGCAGCTGCTGTTCGAAGCCAGTGATGAGGGCTGCAGCCGGGGTCTGGCTCTGCTGCCGGGTCGGGTGCGGGCGCTGCCGCGCCGCCGCGGCCATCCGATCCCGCACATGGGCTGGGAGCCCCTGATCCCGCTCAACCCCAGCCCCCTGCTGCCGGCTGGAGCTCCCGAGGCCTGGGTGTACTTCGTGCACTCCTTCGCCGCCGAACCCAGCGATCCGGCCATCACCACCGCCGGGGTGGACTTCGCCGGCGACACGGTCACCGCGGCGGTGTGGCGCGGAGCGATCGGTGCCTGCCAGTTTCACCCCGAGAAATCGGGCCGGGCCGGCG
>JBFLKL010000217.1:0-7467 GCA_040883175.1 Synechococcaceae cyanobacterium
CCGGTTTCCGGGTGCAGATCGATGCGGAATTCCTGGCCGGGCTCCAGTCCCAGCAGGCGGGTGTAGGCGTTGCCGATCAGCAGGTTGCCGTTGCCGTGCACGCGGGTGCGGAACTCCGCCTGACGCCCCCGGGTGCCGCCCGAGCCTGTGGAGACACCGGAGCTGGTGGGCAGGGCGTAACCCTTGGCCACCACCAGCGCCCGATAGAAGCTCTTGCGCAGCACCCGGCCACTAGGCCCCACATAGCCGCAGGCCCGGGCGATCTGATCTTCTGGCCGGTTGCTGAGCGCCCGGGCCCGCTCCAGCAGGGCCTTGCCCTCCAGCATCTCTCCCGGACCGGGCCCGCTGCCTGAAGCCATGGCTCTGATCCGCATCCAAATGCCTGGCTGAATTGTGCCCAACCCCTGTGAGGATCGGCAACCTGAAGCTCTGGGGGCGCCCTGTCGGGCAGAAGGGTCAGAGCAGATACAGGAGGCCGTAGAGCACCACCCAGATGCCGTCCACGAAATGCCAGTAGAGCTCGGCAGCCTCCAGGCCGAAGGGGGCGCTGGAGCTGACGCGTCCGCCCTGGCGGGCCTGCAGTGCCACCACGGCGATGCAGATCACTCCCAGGGTCACATGCAGGCCATGGAAACCTGTGAGGGCATAGAAGGTGCTGGCGAACAGGTTGTCGGTGAGACCGAAGGGCAGGCTGAAGTACTCCACCATCTGTCCTGCCAGGAAGGCCACACCCAGCGCGCCGGTGATCAGCAGCCAGTTGCGGCAGCGCTCCGGACGGTCGGCCAGGCACTCCCGGCCCGCCCTGTGGAAGGTGAGACTGCTCACCAGAAGCAGGATGGTGTTGATGCTCGGCAGCAGCAGTTCCAGCTCGTAGGTGCTGCCCTCGGGCAACGGGTTGACGGCCCGGAAGGTGAGGTACGCGGCGAAGAACCCGGCAAAGGTCATGCCGTCAGCCACCAGGAAGGTGGCCAACCCGAACAGACGCGCATCGTGGTGCTGGGCCTGATGGGTGTCCTGGTGGAGGTCGGTGTCGGACGCCGGAACGGCCGGAGGTGTGCCGGCGCCGGTGACGGGGGTGGTGGCGGTCATCGGGCCGGCTCCTGGGATGGGTTGATGGGGTCTGGGATGGTGCCGTAGCCATAGGGCTCGCTGACCAGGGGCGCTTCGCCCTTCCAGTTCTCCACCGGGGGCGGTGAACTGGTGAGCCACTCAGGAGTCAGAGCGTTCCAGGGATTGTCGCCGGCCGGCTCACCCCGGATGGCTGTGATCACCACGTTCACAAGCAGAGGCAGGGTGCTGATGGCCATGATCAGCGCTCCCACACTGCTCACCTGGTTGAGGGTGGTGAAGGCGGGGTCGTATTCGGCCACCCGCCGGGGCATCCCGTTCAACCCCAGCCAGTGCTGGGGCAGGAAGCAGAGGTTGAAGCCGATGAAGGTGAGCAGAAAGTGCAGGCGGCCAAGATCTTCGTTGAGCAGGTGCCCCGTGAACTTCGGGTACCAGTGGTATAGCGCAGCAAAGATCACGAAGACCGTGCCACCATAGACGATGTAGTGGAAGTGACCGACAACGTAGTAGGTGTCGTGCACGTGAATGTCAAAGGGAACCTGGGCCAGGGTGATGCCTGTGATGCCGCCGAACACGAAGTTGAGGATGAAGCCGCAGGAGAACAGCATGGCTGAATTCAGCGCTATCTTTCCACCCCAGAGAGTGGCCAGCCAGTTGAAGAACTTGATGCCTGTGGGCACTGCGATGAAGGAGGTGGCAATCGTGAAGAACAGCCGCATCCAGGGTGGTGTGCCACTGGTGAACATGTGGTGAGCCCACACGATCAGGCCCAGGAACACAATCGCCATGATCGAATACACCATGGTGGTGTAGCCAAATAGGGGTTTGCGGGCGTGCACGGGCAGGATCTCGCTCACCAGGCCGAAGGCCGGCAGCACCATGATGTAAACGGCTGGATGGGAATAGAACCAGAAAAGGTGCTGGTACACAACCACATTGCCGCCCAGAGCTGGATTGAAGAAGCCGGTATGGGCAATGATGTCGAAGCTGAGCAGGATCAGCACACCCGCCAGCACGGGAGTGGAGAGCACCACCAGCAGGCTGGTGCCGAGCATGGCCCAGCAGTACATCGGCAGCTGCATCAGCTTCAGGCCAGGCCGGCGCAGCTTCAGAACCGTGGCAATGAAGTTCACGGCGCCGAAGATTGAGCTGCCGCCCAGCAGCAGCACACTCAGAATCCACACCACCTGGCCAGCGGCTGGCGTGGTGAGGCTCAGGGGCGGGTAGGCGGTCCAGCCCGACTGGGCGGCGGCTCCCGCCAGGAAATAGCTGCTGATCAACAGCAGGCCGGCGGGTGGGATCATCCAGAAAGCCACCGCATTCAACCGAGGGAACGCCATGTCGCGAGCACCCACATAAAAGGGGATCAGGTAGTTCCCGAAGCCGCCATTCACCACCGGCACGATCCACAGAAAGATCATCACCGTGCCGTGCAGGGTGAGAACCTCGTTGTAGGTGTCACGGCTCACGAAATCGGCAATCGGGCTCGCCAGCTCGGTGCGGATCACGCCAGCCAGAGCGCCGCCGACGAAATAGAAGAAAAACCCGCACACCAGGTACTGGAGGCCGATCACCTTGTGATCCAGGCTGAAGCTGAGATAACGCATCCAGCCGCTGGGTTGCAGGCCTGGGCGGAGAGCACTGGGGTCGGCGAGGGTCATGGGGATGGGATGAAGGCTGACTCCGGGCCGCTCGGCCCGTGAAAAGGCTGGATCAGGTGGTGGTCGCCGGGGTGTTCCGCCTCAGCCAGTCACTGAACTCGTCCGGTTCGTGCACCACCACCGAGGTGCGCATGCCCCCGTGATAGGGGCCGCAGAGCTCGGCGCAGATCACCGGGTAGGTGCCCGGCCGGGTGGCGGTGAAGGAGAGCAGTGTGGGTTGACCGGGAATCACGTCCTGCTTGAGACGGAACTGGGGAACCCAGAAGGCGTGAATCACATCGCGGGCCTCCATGCGCAGCTCCACCGGCTGTCCCAGGGGCACATGCAGTTCACCGCTGGTGATGTCGCCCTGCGGGTAGTGAAAGATGAAGGCGAACTGCATGGCCGTGACCTCGACCGGCAACGCAGGGACAGCGATCCCAGCCGTGCCGATCCCGCCCCAGATCCGCTCTGCCTGCGGATCCCCGGCGGCGGCCGGAACCGGATGGTCGATCCCATCGACTGCAAGCTGGGCAGCGGGGGCCATGGCGGCATGCTCCATGGCGCTGTGGTCCATGGCAGCGTGCATGGCCCCGTGTTCGAGGCTCGCCATCCCGCCCATGCGTTCGTAGATGTCGTAGCTGTAGATCCCGACGAACAGAATCACGACCGCCGGGATCGCGGTCCAGACGATTTCCAGAGGCAGGTTGCCCTCGATCGCGGGGCCGTCAGCCACTTCACCGGGGCGCCTGCGGAAGCGCACCAGGCTGTAGAGCAGCACGATCAGGATGCCCAGAAACAGGCTGGTGCCGATGCTGAACAGCACCCGGAAGAGGCTGTCGTAGGGAGGAGCATTGGTGCTGGCATCGACCGGCAGCAGGTTCACCTGGCTGCTCACGATCAGGCCTGTGACCACCAGGGCGGTGCTGGCGAGGGCAGCGATGAAGGCAGTACGGATCCGCACGGATGTCCCGGTGACCTCGAGAAGCTATCTGCAGTGTCGCCGTGCTGCGATCGGTTGGCTACGGATGCTGACGTATGCGACGGTTCGTGACAACACGAGATCCTGGAATGGCCTGCTTCGGTTGCGTTCCTGGCGCCATGTGGCGAAATCAAGATGGGCGCGGACCTGCATCCATCCAGCCCTGAACCACTGGCTACCTTGACGCGACCGTTCGGGGTGCCATGTCCGACAGCCCGCCGCTTCCCGCACCCCCCCGGCACGGGTCAGACACGCTCCCGGCCTCCCGTTACGAGCCGCTCACGGCCCACCTGGTGGTGGCGCTCGTGGCCCTGGTGGTGATCGGCGGGGCCACCCGTGTGATGCAGGCGGGCCTTGCCTGCCCCGACTGGCCCCTCTGCTATGGCCAGTGGCTGCCGGGTGGGCGCATGAATCTCCAGGTCTTTCTGGAGTGGTTCCACCGCCTGGACGCTTTCGTGGTGGGCATCGCCCTGCTGGTGCTGAGCGTGGCCAGCTGGATCGGGCGCCGCCGGTTGCCGGCCTGGCTGCCCTGGTGTGCAGCCGCGGCTCTGTTTCTCGTTGCCGTGCAGGGTGGGCTCGGTGCCCTCACCGTGACCCGGCTTCTGGCCCCCGGTCTGGTGACCGCCCATCTGGGAACGGCCCTGCTGCTGGTGGCCCTCCTGAGTGGCGTGCACCAGGCCCTCGAGTGCCAGCGACTGGACCCGTCTTCGTCCCCGCGGCCGGTCACGGCCCTGCCAGCGCTCCCCCTGTGGTGGCGCTCGCTCACCATGCTGGTGCTGCTGGTGGTGCTGGGCCAGTGCCTGCTGGGAGGCTCCCTGGCCAGCCAGTGGGCGGCGGAGCGCTGCCTGGCGGCAGCCGAGGGCTGCCAGTGGCTCCTGCGCCATCGCCTCGGTGCCACCCCCACCGCCCTGGCTGTGGCTGCCCTCGTACCGGCCTCAGTGGCCCTGCCGGCAGGGGAGCGCCATCTGCGCGTCTTCCCCGTCCTGGCCGCCCTGCTGGTTGTCGTCCAGGTGGCTCTGGGTGTGTTCACCCTCCGCCTGCAGCTCGCTGTTGCCGCCGTCACCGTGGCCCATCAGCTCACGGCGGCTCTGCTGGTGGCACTGCTCGGAGCGGTGGCCGGCCGCAGCCTCGGATCCTCTTCCCATCCCCTGCGTCAGTTCCAGGTTCCAGCCCAGGCTCCGGCCTTCACTCCCAGCGCGGACACAGCCCATGGTTAGCTTCAGCCCCCCGTCCAGCGCGATCCTGGCGGCTGAGGCCAGCGCCGCCGCCGCTCTCCGCGCCAAGCCGCCCCGCTCGGTGCGGCTGCCGGCCTGGCTGGAGGTGGCCAAACCGCGGCTGATCCCGCTGCTGCTCGCCACCACCCTGGCGGGGATGGCGGTCAGCGCCGGGCCCATCGATGCGGCAACCATCACCTGCACCCTGGTGGGCGGCACCCTGTCGGCCGCGGCTGCGGGAATCCTCAACTGCCTCTGGGAAGAGGAGCTCGATGGACGCATGGCCCGCACCTCCCGCCGCGCCCTGCCCTCCGGCCGCCTCGACCGTCAGCCCGCCCTGCTGCTGGCGGTGCTGCTCACGATCACTGCAGTGCTGGTGCTGGTGCTGGGTGTCAATGCCCTGGCGGCCAGCCTGGCCCTGCTGGGGCTGTGCAGCTATGTGCTGCTCTACACCGTGCTGCTCAAGCCCCGCACCCCCCAGAACATCGTCATCGGTGGTGTGGCCGGCGCCATCCCACCGCTGGTGGGCGCCGCCGCCGCCAGCGGTCAGCTGGGCTGGTCGAGCTGGTGGCTGTTCGCGCTGGTGATGGTCTGGACACCGGCCCATTTCTGGGCCCTGGCGCTGCTCCTGCGCGAGGACTACCGGGCCGTGGGCATTCCGATGCTGCCCGTGGTCAAGGGGGTGGAGGTGACGGCCCGGGCGATTCAGGGCTATGCGCGCGCCACTGTGCTGCTCAGCCTGGCCGGGGTGCTGGCGCTGCCCGGCGGCGGCCTGCTCTACGGCCTGCTGGTGCTGCCCTTCAACGCCCGCCTGCTGCAGCTGTCCGGCAATCTGGCGCTGGATCCTGACGACGCCGGGCGGGCCCGGTCCCTGTTCCGCTGGTCGATCCTCTACCTGTTCGGCATCTGTCTGCTGTTGCTGCTGGCCCGGCTTCCCCTGGCCGAGGCCCTGCGGCTTCCGCCCCCGGTCCTGCCGTCCGGGCTGCCTACATTGGCCCCCTGACTCCACGGGCGACCCCACTGATGGGCGATGGTGCTGCTGGCGGCGGGCTGATCGAGCTCCACGACCTGCGCAAGAGCTACGGCCGCGGCGACGGGGCGGTGCCTGCCCTCGACGGGCTCAGCCTTAGCGTTCCCGCCGGCACGCTCTACGGCCTGCTGGGCCCGAACGGCTCCGGCAAGACCACCACCCTTCGCATTCTCTGCACCCTGCTGGCTCCTGACGCCGGCAGCGTGCGGGTGGCTGGGCTCGATGCTCTCGCCCAGCCCCGCGTCGTGCGCCGGCTGCTCGGCTATGTGGCCCAGGAGGTGGCGATCGACAAGATCCTCACCGGTCGTGAACTGCTCCAGCTGCAGGGAGATCTCCACCACCTCGAGGCCGCGGAGCGCAACCGCCGCATCACCGAACTGGTGGAGCGGCTCGGGATGGGGGAGTGGATCGATCGGCGCTGCGGCGGCTATTCCGGCGGCATGCGCCGCCGCCTCGATCTGGCTTCCGCGCTGCTGCACCGGCCCCGGGTGCTGGTGCTGGATGAGCCCACCGTGGGCCTCGACATCGAGAGCCGCGCCGCCATCTGGACGGTGCTGCGCCAGCTGCGGGATGGTGGCACCACGGTGCTGCTCAGCAGCCACTACCTGGAGGAGGTGGACGCCCTGGCCGATCGCCTGGCGATCATCGAGCGCGGCCGGGTGATCGCCGAAGGCATCCCCGCGGCCCTCAAGCGCGCCCTGGGAGGTGACCGTGTCACCCTCCGGGTGCGCGAGTTCAGCGATGCGGAGGAGGCGGCCCGGGTGCAGCGGCTGCTCCAGGCGTGCGACGGGGTGCGTCAGGTGGTGGTGAACCGCTCCCAGGGCTACTCCCTCAACCTGGTGGTGGAGCACGAGGGCGTGGTTGAACTGCTGCGCCGGCAACTGGCCGAAGCCGAGCTGCCGGTGTTCGCCCTGGCCCAGAGCCGTCCCAGCCTCGACGATGTGTACCTGCAGGCCACCGGCCGCACCCTGATGGACGCGGAGCTGGCGGTCGCCGGACTGCGCGACCCGAAGGCGGAGCGCAAGCAGAGCATGCGCTGAGCCGGGCTTCAGTTCCTTCGACCCAGCCAAGTTCCTTCGACCCAGCCATTGCGGCCTTCTCGATGACGTCAGCCACCCCAACCCTGCCTGCCCAGCCCGCCGAGCCCTCGGCCCTGGCCGAGATCACCCAGGAGACCCTGGCCCTCACCCGGCGGTTGTTCGTGCAGCTTCAGCGCCGGCCCTCCACCCTGGTGGCCGGGGTGCTGCAGCCGCTGATCTGGCTGGTTCTGTTCGGGGCCCTGTTCGCCAAGGCCCCGGAGGGGCTTCTGCCCGAGGGCATGAGCTATGGCCGCTTCCTGGGAGCGGGTGTGATCGTGTTCACGGCCTTCAGCGGCGCCCTCAATGCCGGCCTGCCGGTGATGTTCGATCGCGAATTCGGCTTCCTCAACAGGCTGCTGGTGGCACCGCTGCGCTCGCGCAGCTCGATCGTGCTGGCCTCGGTGCTCTACATCACGGTGATGAGCCTGGTGCAGAGCCTGGCGATCATGGTCAC
>JBFLKL010000218.1:0-4328 GCA_040883175.1 Synechococcaceae cyanobacterium
AACCGGAACGTGAACCGCAACGTCAACCGGAATGTGAACCGGAATGTGAACCGAAACGTCAACTGGAACCGCACTGTCGACATCCGGAACACCTACCGGCATCCGGGTTGGGCCCGCCAGGGCTGGGGCTATGCACGCCCCTGGAATTTCGGCTGGTACGGTGGCTGGAGCAGCAGCCCACCCTGGGGATGGTGGGCCGCTCGCAGCGCCCTGTGGGGAATCACCACACTCGCCACCGCTTCGATCATCAACAACGCGGTGGACAGTGCAGTGGCCGCCAACACTAGGTACATCGTCGTTCCCAACACCAGCTACCAGCTCCTCTTCGGCAGCGTGCAGCCCCTGGGTGATCAGTCCATCAGCTTCATCACCACCGCCGGCGACACCAGCTACCAGTTGACGGCAGACTGCGAACGGGGACTTCTGGAGGGCCAGACTCCCCAGAGCATCCAGGAGGCCGAACTGCTCAACGCCGCCTGCCAGGTGGCCTTCGGTGCTGTCTGAGCTGAGCCGGATCTTGCAGCAGGATGCCCTCTCGCTGAAGAGCCCTATCAGGATTTGAACCAACGGGTAAAACCAGCGGGAAATGAGAACGGCGACATCGGATCTACGGCTTCGTACCTCAACAAATGCAGAGGGAACTTGACGAATCTCACTTGAATATTCAACATTGGCTTACACCAGCCTTGCATCCAATGATTGATTCCGTCGGGTCCGCAACTGCCCGCGGAACTGCATGCATGACCTTTCTTGCCGCACTCGCCGTTGCAGGACCGGCGTTGGCGAGCGAAGAACCGGGTGTCAAGCAACCTGCAGATGGACCGAACCAGCCGGCACGGATCCATGAAACCCGTGAAATCGCAACGCCTGAAATCAGGCTTGGTTCAGCTGAGGTCCCGATCACAGCGCAGGCTGTGGAACTGGAGAATGAAGAGGTGGTTGGGGAGTCAGATCAGCCGGAAGAATCGCCTTGGGCTGGCACTGTTGAACTCTATGGATTCACGCCACTGCGCTCGAGTGGAACGACAACGGTCAACGGCCGCGATGCCGATTTCGACCTCGACCTCGGAGATATTCTCAATGCCCTGGATGGCGCGTTCTACGTGCGGGGCAGCGTGGAGCGGGACCGGTGGGGTTTCCTCACCGACCTGAGCTACGTCAAGCTGGGTGGAGAGGGTGCCAAGACGGGTCCGGGCGGACGCCTCACCGGAAAGGCCAGAGTCAGCTTTGATCAGGGCATCTACGATTTCGCCCTGCGCTACCGGATTGGCGATCGCGAACGCGCCATTGCCGAACCTGGCTCCTACA
Organism: Synechococcaceae cyanobacterium; assembly: GCA_040883175.1. Classification (GTDB taxonomy): domain Bacteria; phylum Cyanobacteriota; class Cyanobacteriia; order PCC-6307; family Cyanobiaceae; genus NIES-981. The sequence continues at coordinate 1,309 of JBFLKL010000218.1, forward strand.
CCCTGCTTCCCTATGCGGGGATTCGGGTGCTCGACATCGAATCGCAGGTGGATCTGCAGATCCAGGGGAATGGCCCCCGACAACTCAGCTTCGAGCGCAGTGGATCATTCGACAGAACATGGGTGCAGCCACTGGTGGGCATCAAGGGGAGCTACTTCCTCTCACCCCGGCTGCGGGCCTTCGCCCGCTTCGACATCGGCGGATTCGGCATCAGCGGTGATGATGATCTTTCCGGCAACGCCCAACTGGGCCTTGGCTATGCAATTGGCAACAACACCGATCTGAATCTTTCCTGGCGATACCAGGGGCTTCGCTATGATGACGGCAAGAATTCCAACAGTGGTCTGAGCATGGACAACAACGGCATCGAGCTAGGCGTGAAGTTCTTCTTCTGAGGTCCTGCTGATCGAGATGGGGGTCCTGAATCCGCCTTCTCAATCTCGGCCAGGTTGCGAGAAACGATTGCCCCAGCCATGGCAACGCGCCCTCTCTTCTGCCACTGCAGGCCCAGAGACCGAACTCGCAGCCGAAGAGTGAAATCATGGTCGTAAAGTCATATTGCAGAGAGCCGTTTCAATGCTCACATAGCTCAGGCTGAAGGGTGAATGTATCGTCCAACCGACCAAATGGCTCCCACCATTCGTCTGCGCAAGAATCCACTGATTGCTATCGCCCTTTGGCTCTCATGCACAGGAGCTTCCCAGGCCATAGCAGAAGAGCGAGTTCCGATCGAAGCTGTCAGGGCGATCAATCTCGCACGCACTTACGTCGTCAAACTGAATGGCGGATTGCAAGTCTATCGTCCTGCCCAATGCATGTTTGCAACAGCAGATAAAACGAATCCCTGCCTGATCAGTAGCGACAGCGAAGGGTTCGTATTTGAATTCATGGGAGGCCCTCCAACCTGGGAGCAAACCGATTCTCCGCCCACAATCGAGAGCAAAATCAGAATCAGTTCTGACGGTACGCAAGTGGAGGAACTTCTCTACACTGGGGAGCCGCGTTAAGTATTGTTAGACTGTGGAACCTGGATTCAGAGGTTGATCAGCAGATCTCGACTGGTCTTGCCAGCGTCAGCTCCCGGGAACGGACCTCCCCATCGCCGATCGGGTCCACCCCGTCCTGACGCTGAATCCAGGATCCACCTGCTTCGGCTGAAACGCCTGGGCCTCACCCTCCTGCTGGTGTTGGCACTCCTGATGCCGGCAGCTGCACTGGCGCAGGAGCAACAGGCCGCCATGGCAACCGGCAAACACTGGTGGGACCTGGATCGTGCCGTTCGCTGCGGACGGCTGTGGTGCAGCCGGGTGGTGACGCCCCACGTTCCCCTGGGGCCTGGCAAGCCGGCGATCACCCTGGCCGTGCTGCCCGCGCTTGGTGAGGGATCGCAGGAATCCGCGGCCCGAGTGGAGGCCCGCTCCACAGCCGTGGCCAACACCCTGAACCGGCTCAGCGGGCAGCTGGCCCAGCGGCTGGAGACCCAGCCGTTCCCGCGGCAGTGGCGGTCCCCCGGGTTCTGGCTGGACCGCCACGGCAGGCCCCGCCATCCCCTCACCCCGTCCCTGGAGGTCGGCGTGAAGAACCGCACCTCTGTGATCTACCTCCCGGCCGATGGCGCTTCCAAGGGGCCTCAGGTCACCTTGATCAGCCTCACCGAGCCGGACAGCCTTGCCAACGGCGTGGACCCCGAGACCCTGGCGGGGCAATGGGACGCGCTCCTCGAGGCGAGCCTGAGCCGAGCGCTCTGGGGGGCCAGCTTCAACCGGGTCTACCCCTGGGCCCGCAGCGCTGCCGCCCTGCTCGTGCTCGGCCTGGGAGGCGCGGCGGTGGGTCTCTGCAGCGCGCGTCTGCAGCATTTCTACCGGCAGTGCAGGCAGAGCCGGCTGCATCCGGGCAACCTGCAGGAGGAGCAACGACGCGAGCAACGCCTGAGGCGCACCCGCTTGCTCGTGAAGATCGTTCAGGTGGTGCGCATCGGCATCGCCGTGATGGCGCTCACCATCACCCTCTATCTGTTCCCCGCCACACGGCTCGCGGCTGCCCTGTTGCTGCAGTTGTCGCTGAGCCTGCCTGTGATCTGGATCGCGGTGGTGGTGCTGGAGAGCCTGCTGATCTGGGCCCTGATGCGGCGGCTGAACCACTGGGCCAGCGACGCCCAGGCCGCCGATCCCGGATCCCTGCGGCCGAGGATGCGCCTGGAGACCAACGCCCGGGTGCTGAAGGGAAGCATCGCCACCGGAACCACCGTGCTGGGGATCTATCTGACAGTGCTGCTGTTCGGAATCAACCCGCAGATTCTCGCCGGGGCCGGCATCCTGGCCGTGGCTATGGGCTTCCTGGCACGCGGCCTGGTGGAGGACCTGATCGGGGGGATCCGGATCCTGGCTGCGGATCGGTTCGCGATCGGCGATTCGATCGTGGTGAATGGCCATGCCGGACTTGTGGAGGGCATGAACCTGGTTCAGACCGAGCTGCGCGGTGGCGAGGGGGAGGTGGTGACCATTCCCAACGGCCTGATCCGCGACAGCATCAACCGCAGCAAGGACTGGGCCCGGGTGAATTTCGAGATCGATGTCGCCTGGAGCAGCGATCTGAACACGGCCTGCCACGTGCTCGAGAGGGTGGCTGCCGAGCTGGCCAAGGATCCCCGCTGGCAGGATCAGATCCTCGAGCCACCGGTGCTGCTGGGGGTCGATCGCCTGGATCAGAGCGGCATGCGGCTCAGGCTCTGGATCAAGACCCAACCCCTCAAGCAGTGGGGCGTGGCAAGGGAGCTGCGCAGGCGACTGAAACCGGCCTTTGACGCCGCCGGCATCCGGCCGGGTGTGCCGCAGCAGGTGATCAGAAGGGATCGGATCAGTTGACTAGAAACTGGTGCTGGTGAATCGGCGCTTTTGCCACACTCTTTCGCCAACATCTCTCCTGAATTGATGCTGCTGAATTCCCACCGATCCGCCGATTCCGATTCTCTTCATTTGATGACAATCGAGGTTCATCGTGCTTGCAACCAAAGCAAAATC
>JBFLKL010000219.1:0-4778 GCA_040883175.1 Synechococcaceae cyanobacterium
TGCAGCGGAGCACCAACCTCAGCACGCCGCTCAGCCGGAAGATCGAGCGATTCAGCTGGCAGCTGCTGTACGTCATTCTGGGGCTGGCGTCATTCACCTTCGCTGTGGGCTTTGGCCGGGGCGAACCGTGGATGGAGATGTTTCAGGCGGCCGTGGCCCTGGCGGTGAGCGGCATTCCCGAAGAACTGCCGCCGCTGGTGACGATCATCCTCGCCATCGGCGTGTCCCGCATGGCCGGTCGCCACGCCATCATTCGCAAGCTGCCGGCCGTCGAGACCCTGGGCAGCGCCACGGTGATCTGCTCCGACAAGACCGGCACGCTCACCGAAAACCAGATGACGGTGGAGCGGATCTACGCCGGTGGCCGTCTCTACAGCGTCAGTGGCAGCGGCTACAGCACCGAGGGGCAGATTCTGGCGGAGGACGGGCCGGTGGCGCTGGAGCAGGCCCCGACCCTGCGGGACTGCCTGCGCTGCGGCGTGCTGTGCAATGACGCCAACCTCACGCGCACGGATGGCGAACCCGGAATCCATGGCGATCCCACCGAGGGGGCTCTGCTTGTGGTTGCTTCCAAGGCAGGACTGCGGCGGGAGGAACTGGATGTGGAACAGCCCCGCCGGGATGTGATTCCCTTCGAATCGGAGCATCAGTACATGGCCACCCTCAACGGTGGCGAAGGAGGTCGCATGATCCATCTCAAGGGATCCGAGGAAGCGATCCTGAGCCGCTGCAACCGCGCGCAGGATGCCGAAGGGAACCCGACAGACCTGGATCATGCGGCGATCGAACGGGTTGCGGAATCCCTGGCGGAGAAGGGTCTGCGGGTGCTCGCCCTTGCCCGGAAGGACGTCGATTGCGACCGGCTGGAACGTGAGGATGTGGAGTCAGGTCTGCTGTTTCTGGGTCTGCAGGGGATGATCGACCCACCCCGCGAGGAGGCGGTTCGGGCCGTGCATGCCTGCCAGGAGGCGGGCATTCAGGTGAAGATGGTCACGGGGGATCATCGGGTGACGGCGAGCGCGATCGCCGCGATGATGGAACTGAGCAGCACGGAGCATGCCCCCACCCTCTCCGGCAGGGAGCTGAATGACCTGGATCAGGAAGCCCTGCGGAATGTGGTGGAGGACACGGCCGTCTTTGCCCGTGTCGCACCCGAGCAGAAGCTGCGACTGATCGAGGCATTGCAGGCCCGTGGGCATGTGGTGGCCATGACGGGCGATGGGGTGAACGATGCCCCGGCGTTGAAGCAGGCGGACATCGGCATCGCCATGGGCGAGATGGGCACCGAGGTGGCCAAGGAAGCCTCCGACATCATCCTCACGGACGACAACTTCGCCTCGATCGAGGCGGCGGTGGAAGAGGGTCGCACGGTCTATCTGAACCTGAAGAAAGCGGTGGCTTTCGTGCTGCCGGTGAACGGCGGTGAACTGCTCACCATCCTCGCCAGCGTGATGCTGGGCACGGCACTGCCGATTCTGCCGCTCCAGATTCTGTGGCTGAACATGGTGAGCTCCAGCTCCCTTTCGATTCCCCTCGCCTTCGAGCCAAGGCCCGAAGGGGTGATGCGACAACCGCCCCGACCCCCGAGCCAGCCGTTGCTCACGGGCGACATTCTCGTGCGGATTGTGATCATTTCCGTGTTCAACTGGGCGGTCACCTTCGGGATGTTCGAGTGGATGCTGTCGCGGACAGCCGACACGGCTGTCGCCCGGACCATGGCGGCGCAGACCCTTGTGGCGGCGGAGGTGTTCTACCTGCTCTGCATCAGCCGTTTCCTTCCCTCTCTCCTGGCCAGGATTCGCGGGAAGGCTGAGCCTCTGGCCTATGCGCCTGCGATCGGCATCGCCTGCGTGGTGGTGCTGCAGGTGCTGTTCAGTCAGCTGGGCGTCTTCAACCACCTGTTCAGCACCGTTCCCCTCAGCTGGAGCCAGTGGCTGCTCTGCCTGGCGGCCGGACTGCCGGTTGTTGTCTTTGCCCTGCTGCTCCGCTGGATCAAGCCTCTGCAGTGAGACTGAGGATGGGGACCGCCTCAAGAACAGGGCTGAGTTCCATGCCGGCGAGAGGATTGAACAAGGGCCAGCCTGGACGCAGCATGCCTGTGCTGATGGCGCTTCGGGTTTTCGGCGGGCTTGCCGTCACCCTCGTCCTTGCCGCTGGCGGCGCCCTGGCCCGAACGGCCCCCGTGCCCGCTCCACGGTCCGACGTGCTGCTGGAGCGCGATCAGCGCTTCCACCCGGTGGTCTCGGAACGGGGCGTGGTGGCGGTGCAGGAACCCCATGCCGCCTCGGCGGGGGTGGCGATGCTGCGGGCCGGCGGCAACGCCGTGGATGCCGCCGTGGCCAGTTCCTTCGCCCTGGCGGTGACCCATCCCCAGGCGGGCAATCTCGGCGGCGGCGGCTTCCTGCTGCTGTGGCTGCCGGGGCCCTCCGCCGCCGCCTCCCGCGGCTGCCTGGCAGAAGGAAGCCAGAAGGCGGGAGGCGCGAACCCCGAACGGCGCATCGGCCGCGGCACGGCGGTGGCGGTGAACTTCCGGGAGACCGCGCCGCGGGCCGCCAGCGCGGACATGTTCCTGGGCCCGGATGGCGCCGTCGACCGCGAACGCGCCACCCGGTCGCTGCTGAGCACGGGCGTGCCCGGCAGCGTGGCGGGTCTCACCCTCACCCAGCGCTGCTACGGCCGATTGCCGCTGGCGCGGGTGATGGCACCGGCGATCGACCTCGCCGAGGCCGGGTTTCCGGTGGGCCGCCGCCTCAGCGAGCTGCTGCGCCGCTCGCGGGAGCGTCTGGCGGCCGATCCCACCTCCCGCCGCCTGTTTCTGCGGCCGGAGCGGTCGGACCCGGCGCGGTTCCGCGCGCTGCGGCCGGGTGAAATCCTGCGCCAGCCGGAGCTGGCCGCCAGCCTGCGACGCATCGCCACGGAAGGCGAGCGGGGCTTCTACCGCGGCCCCACCGCCGATGCCCTGGTGACCCTGATGACAAGGCGGGGCGGCCTGATCCGCCACGCCGATCTGGAGGCCTACCGCGCCCGGCTGGTGGCCCCCCTGGTGGGGAGGTTCCGCGGCCATCCCGTGCTCACCATGCCGCCGCCCAGCAGCGGGCTGAGCCTGCTGCAGATGCTGGCCATCCTCGAGCCGATGGATCTGGCGGCAACCGGACTCCATGCGGCCGACACCCTCCATCCCATGGCCGAGGCGATGAACCTTGCCTTCCGCGACCGCAATGCCACCCTCGGCGACCCCGATCAGGTGACGCTGCCGGTGCGGCCGCTGCTGGCTCCCGCCCACATCGAGGGGCTGCGCGAGGCGATCGATCCGGAGCGGCACACGCCCTCGGCCATGGTGGCGCCACGGCCCACGCTGCCGCCGGAGGGAACGAACACAGTGCACCTCTCCGTGGCGGACCGCGAGGGGGGGCTGGTGGCCACCACCACCACCCTCAACTTCCCCTTCGGCAACGGCATCAGCGTGCCGGGGGCCGGCTTCCTGCTCAACAACGAGATGGACGACTTCAGCGCACGGCCGGGGGCGCCCAATGCCTACGGGCTGGTGCAGGGGGCCGCCAACGCCATTGCCCCGGGCCGACGGCCGCTGAGTTCGATGAGCCCCACCCTGGTGTTCCGCCCCGACGGCGAACCCTGGCTGGCCACCGGCAGTCCCGGCGGCAGCCGCATCCTCACCACCGTGCTGCAGGTGCTGCTCAACCGCATGGTGCACGGCCTCAACCTGGCCGGTGCCGTGGCGATGCCGCGCATCCACAGCCAGCTGTGGCCCGACCGCCTGGGGGTGGAACAGGGGATCAGCCCCGACACCCTGCGGCTGCTGGAAGCGAAGGGGCACCGCATCCAGCCCATGGCGGCGATGGGGGCCGCTAACAGCGTGGAGGTGACCGACGGCGGCAGCCTGGGGGTGGTGGACCCCCGCCGCGCCGAGGGGCCGGCGCTGGCCGAATGAACACCCCCCTCAGGCCACCGTGCTGGAGCCCTCAGCCTCGGGCGGCGGCGCGAACAGCAGGTTGAAGCCGGAGAAGGCCAGCCCGATGCCGAAGAGGGTGCCGATCGCCCAGACGCTGTCGCCGGGCCAGCCGGCGATGAGCAGCCCCCCCACCACCACGGTGAGGATGCCGTCGAGGAGCACGAATCCCCGGGCGGGGATCGGGTTGGCGGCTGCGGCGGCCAGCTCCATCACCCCCTCGAAGGCGATCAGGAAGCCGAGATAGAGGGTGAGGCTCACCGTGCTGGCCACGGGGAAGGCCACCAGGGAGATGCCTCCCACCAGATAGAGGACGCCGGAAAGGCCGCGGAAGATCCGGCTGCGCCGGTCGTCAGGGGCGGTGAGGCGCAGCAGCTGGCAGACACCGGCCACGATGGCGGCGCCGCCGAGGGCGATGGTGAGGAAGGTGGCGGACACGAAGGGAAGGGTCACCGCCAGGGAGGCGGCCACGAGCAGCAGCGCCGCGGTGAGCCAGCGCAGGGTGCGGGAGGCGGGGATGGACAAGGGAGGCAGGCGCGGTTGCCCGCAGGCTAGGAACGCTGTCCCGAACGCCCTGCATCGGCGTTTGCCCACAGGTCTGTGGCATTCCGTCACAGGGCCGCGCGCTGCCGCCTCCCACTGTCGAGCGTGGTGCGGGCGGCTTCGGTTTCCCAGCGCACCGCCCCGCCGCCGGCGATCACCCACACTCGCCTCAGCCAAAGCTCCCTTACTCCGCCCCCCCGAGCTCACCCCGCCCCGATGCTGGAGCTGCTGCCCCCGCTCAACGACCGCAACCTGCCGTGGATGGACA
>JBFLKL010000220.1:0-14100 GCA_040883175.1 Synechococcaceae cyanobacterium
GCTGGTGTTGTGAGCCAGCGCTGCATTGGCATGGCAGAGGCATTGATACAGCTGCTCGGGGTCTCTGCCGGTGAGATCAGAGATCGGGAACATGTTGGTCCGGGCGAAGTCCCTGGCAACGGTGGTCCCGATGCCGGGGATGGTGTGCAGGTCGGGTCTGTCCATGCCGGCAAAGCGGTGAGGGCAAGAGCGGCGCTGCTTTCGCTGGAGACTGTGGCGGCGTCGATGGCGTGCAACGCCTGCGCTGGATTCGGCACCGCCTGGTGGTCAACGTCAGAGAGGGTGGTGCAGGGGATCCTGAATGTGGGGTGGGGTGGCCGAGCAGCGCAACGGCCTGGGCCAGGGGGACAGGGACCATTAGGTTGACGCCGCAACGGCGGCTGCGGTGGGAGAACCATGCTCTGGCAGGGGATGCGAGGGACCGGGGGCATCCTGCTGCTGCTGCTGGTGGCGTGGCTGTTCTCCCGGGATCGGCAGGCCACGCCGTGGCGGCTGATCGGGGTGGCCATGGCCACCCAGCTGGGCCTGGGCGTTCTGCTGTTTCATCTGGCCATCGGGCGGTTGGTGTTTTCCTGGCTGAATGAAGCCGTGGTGGCCCTGCTGGCCCCTGCCCGCACGGGTGCGGAATTCGTGTTTGGTCCTCTGGCGGTGCCCGGAGGGGAAGAGGGAAGCCTGGGGCTGATCCTGGCTTTCCAGGCCTTCCCGATTGCCATATTTTTTGCAGCCTTCACGGCCCTGTTGTATCAGCTGGGGATCATGCAGAGGGTGATTCACACCCTGGCCCGCTTTTTCCGCAGCAGTCTGGGGATCACGGGCGTGGAGGCCACCGCAGCCGCCAGCAATGTGTTCGTGGGGATTGAATCGATGCTCACGATCCGGCCCTATCTGGCCACAGCCCGGCCCCATGAGATCGCTGTGGTGCTCACGGCCGGCATGGCCACCATCGCCAGCACCATGCTGGGGCTGTATGTGGGCGTGCTGCAATCCCATTTCCCGGGCATTGCCGGCCATCTGATCACCGCCAACCTGCTGAGTGCCCCTGCGGCGGTGATGATGGCCCGGATCCTGGTACCCGAACCGCTGCATCAGACGCCGCTCCCGGGCGGGGGATCGCGGGCGGCGCTGCCCGAGATGGTGGAGGAGGCTCGTTATGGCAGCAGCGTGGAGGCCATCACCCAGGGTGCCAACGACGGCCTGAAGCTGGCACTGGGAATCACGGCCGTGCTGATCGCCTTCGTGGGTCTGCTCACCCTGGCCAATGCCGGCATCGGTTGGGTGGGCAGCTGGTTCGGCCAGCCGCAGGCCACCCTGCAATCACTGCTGGCCTGGGTGTTTCTTCCCTTCGTGTGGATGATCGGGGTGCCCTATGCCGACGCCATGCCGGCCTCGGAACTGCTGGCGCTGCGTCTGGTGGCCACGGAAGTGCCCTCGTTCGTGAGCCTGGCCGCCAGCCTGCAGGCGGGGGAATGGAGTGATCTGCGCTCGGTGGTGATCCTCGCCTATGCACTCTGTGGCTTTGCCCATCTTCCCTCGCTGGGGATTTTTGTGGGCGGGTTGTGTGCATTGGCTCCCGAGCAGAAGGGTGTTGTGGGACATCTCGCCTGGCGTGTGCTGCTTGCATCGACACTGGCATGCCTTCTCACAGGAGCTGTGGCCGGATTGCTGGGGGGATTCACCGGATTTGCGCTGGCAGGGTGATCGGGGAAGCGATGGGTCGACATGCCCAGCACGACACCGGCGCCCCGCCACAGCGGGCAGCAGACTTCGGGAGGTGGGGGGTAGACGGGGCGGCCATCCCTGGACTTCACCACACCGACGCCGGCGAAACCCGGGCGGATGGAGCCTGGGCGATTGCGATGCGCGGTGGGCTTTGTGACGAAGTCATGCAATGCGAGCGGCCGGGGCCCTCGGCACTGGCGCGCCTTTAGATTTCCTTTAGAAATGGTTCAGACGGTCGCTTGGCCATGGGTCTTTCCGGTCTGCCCACGTTGCTCGCCCTGGTGGGCCTGGCTGGGTTCACTGTCATTGAGGTGGTGCTGGGGCTGGGTGTCCTCTGATCCGCTGTCCGGGCAGGGAGCGGAGGAAGTGGGTTTGCATACGCAGGGTGCTGGAAGAACAAGCCTCAGCCAACCTTCAGCACAGTGATCCTGCACTGTCCCGAGCCAATCGGAACAACGTCCCCGGCGTAGGTAGGCATTCATTTCCTGCAGGCCTCGTCAATGGCTGCCCTCCTTGCCGAGCAATGGCCATGGGCTGCTTTCGATTCCTTGAACCTTTCCGGCACTGTGCGCATGGCGCCCATCCGGACCCACTGCGCAGCCACGCCTCAGGGCTCAGAGGCCGAGGAAGTTGATGGTGATGCTCCAGAGCGCTGTGCCGGGGGCTGCAGATGACATGGATCCTCAGCGTTGCCCAACGCCGACAGCCGGAACCATCGCCGGCCTCAGTAGCTGTAGTTGGCCTCGAACAGCGGCGTGCCGTCGGAGGGTTCCGAACCGGCCACATAGAAGCCCTGGGCAGCCTGGCCGTTGGCCCGGGCCCGTGCCAGCAGCGCCTGCTGACCCGCCTGCACATCGTGGCCGGCCCAGTGCTTCAGGCACGACTGCTGCAGGGCCCGGCCATAGGAAAATCCCAGGTGCCAGGGGGCTGGTGAGATCGCCCTGTTGATGCCGTTCAGGTACACGCTCGCCTCCTCCTCGCTCAACCCACCGGAGAGAAACAGGATCGCCGGCACGCTCACCGGCACCGTGCGCTCCAGGGTGCGCAGGGTGAACTGCGCCACCTGGTCGGGGGTGGGCGGGGTGTCGGAGGCCATGCCGGGCAGGGTCATGGAGGGCTTGAGCAGGCTGCCCTCGAGAAACACCCCGTTGTGGCTCAGGGCCTGGTAGACCGTGCGCAACACCCATTCCTGCACGGCGGCGGTGGTCTCGATGTCGTGGTTGCCATCCATCAGGATCTCGGGCTCCACGATCGGCACCAGTCCCTCCTCCTGCACCGTGCGGGCGTAGCGGGCCAGCCCCCAGGCGTTCTCGCGCACGCACAGCTCCGAGGGGGAACCCTCCGGCGAGATCTTCAGCACGGCACGCCACTTGGCGAAACGGGCCCCCCGGGCGTAGTAGCGGGCGGCCCGTTCCTGCAGCCCCCTGAGGCCGGTGCACCAGCTCTCGCCGGGCAGGCCGCCGGCCAGGGGTTCCACCCCCTGGTCCACCTTGATGCCGGGCACGATGCCCTGGTCCTGGAACAGTGCGATGATCGGCGGTCCGGGCTGCCCCTCGGCGTCGACGCTGTCCTGAAAGAGGGTCTCCTCGTACAGGATCACGCCGCTGATGGCATCGTCGAGATCGGGAGTGCTGGCCAGCAGGCTGCGGTAGGCGCGGCGGTTCTCCTCACTGTTCTCCACGCCGATGGCGGCGAAGCGCTTGCCGATGGTGCCGGTGGATTCGTCGGCCGCCAGGAGGCCCTTCCCCTCGGCGGCCATGGTGCAGGCGGTGGCCGCCAGCTCGTCGCGGAAGCTCTCGAGCGTCATCGTTCCCGGCGCGGGGGGAAAACGTGGCCCAGCGCTCCCTGCCTCTGCCTAGGCAGGCGAGGCAGGAGTGTCAACGCGGGATGTCACCCCCGGGATGTCGCCAGGATGACGCCGCCGTGCCAGCCCCATGCCCCTTCCCGCCGACGGCCTGCTGCGCCTCACCCCCCAGGGGCTCCACTGCCCCGCCGCCCGGGCCTGGATCGATCCCTGGCAGCCGGTTCCCCGGGCCCTGATCACCCATGCCCACGCCGATCACGCCCGGCCCGGCTGCGGCGAGTACTGGGCGATCGGCGCCAGCGAGGCGATCCTGCGCCAGCGCCTGGGGGCCGCGATCAACCTGCTGCCGGTTGACTACGGCCAACAGCTCCGCATCGACGGAGCCCGGGTGTCGTTCCATTCCGCCGGTCACGTGCTCGGCAGTGCCCAGATCCGCCTGGAGGCCGGCGGCGAGAGCTGGCTGGTGAGCGGCGACTACAAGCGCTGCCCTGATCCCAGCTGCGCGCCGTTCGAGCCGGTAGCGGCCGATGTGTTCATCACCGAGGCCACCTTCGGCCTGCCCATCTACCGCTGGCAGAGCGGCGCCACAGTGGCCGCCGCCATCCGCGACTGGTGGCAGGGAGCTCCAGAGAAGCCGTCTCTGCTGTTCGCCTACGCCTTCGGCAAGGCCCAGCGGCTGCTGGCCGAACTGCACGCCATCGGCGTGGGCGAGGAGGTGCTGCTGCATGGAGCGGTGGAGGCGTTGATGCCGGCCTACCGCGAGGCGGGGGTGGCGATGCCCCCCACCCGGCCGCTGGCCGCGCTGTCCAGAGACGCATCCCTGGCGGGGCGGCTGGTGATCGCCCCGCCTGCGGCGCACCGCTCGAGGTGGATGAAGCGATTCCGCGGGCCGCAGACGGCCTTCGTGAGCGGCTGGATGGCGGTGCGCGGCGCCCGCCGCCGCCGGGGCTACGAGCGCGGCTTCGTGATGAGTGATCACGCCGACTGGCCCGGCCTGCTGCAGAGCGTGCGGGACACCGGCGCCCGCCAGGTGTATGTGACCCATGGCAACAGCGACGGCCTGGCCCGCTACCTGCGCGAGGTGGAGGGCATCAGTGCCGAGCCGCTGGCGGACGGGTTCGCAGCCGAGCGCGAGGAGGAGGGCGGCGCGATCACAGCTCTGGCCTGAGCCCGCCACCATGGTCGCGCCGACGCAGCCCTGGCCTGCCATGCCGATCCCGCTGGCGAGGCGGCAGCGCCTGCCGGAGCTGATGGATCAACCGGGGCTCGACCCCGCTGAACACGAACGGGCCCTCGCCGGCCTGCGCCGCATCAATGCCATCAGCCGCTGCTCGGCCAGCCTGTTCGCCCCCATCCGGGAGCTGGCCTCCGGCCGGTCCGGCCAGCCGCTGCGGGTGCTGGACCTGGCCTGCGGCGGCGGCGACACCGCCATCGATCTGGCCCTGATGGCCAGGCGCCACGGCATGGAGCTGGGCGTGGAGGGCTGCGACCTCAACCCGGAGGCGGTGACGATTGCCAGCGCCAATGCCAGCCGTCGCGGCGCTCCGGTGCGCTTCTTCCAAGCCGATGCCCTGGCCGATCCCTGGCCGGAAGGCCCCGGGGCCGCCAACCCCGGGGGCTACGACGTGGTGCTCTGCTCCCTGTTCCTGCACCATCTCGACGACGGCGACGCCGAGCGCCTGCTGGCCCTGATGGCCCGTCGCGCCCGCTTGCTGGTGCTGGTCAACGACCTGATCCGCAGTCCGCTGGGCTATGGCCTGGCCTGGGCCGGCACACGGTTGCTGAGCCGTTCGGCAGTGGTGCACACCGATGGGCCCCTGTCGGTGCGGGGGGCCTTCCGGCTGGCCGAGGTGGCCGCCATGGCCGAGCGGGCAGGGCTGGCGGGCGCCGATCTGCGGCGCTGCTGGCCCGAGCGCTACCTTCTGTGCTGGAGCCGTGCCTGAGATGGGATCCGTCCGGCACTCCACCCGTTGCAGCGCTGACCCCTCCGACAGCTGGGACGTGGTGGTGCTTGGCGCGGGGCCGGCAGGAGCCCTGGCGGCCATCGATCTGGCCCGGCGCAACCTGCGCGTGCTGCTGGTGGAGAAGCGGCGCTGGCCGCGTTGGAAGGTGTGCGGCTGCTGCCTCAACGGCCAGGCCCGGGCGGTGCTCACCGCCCGGGGGCTGGGCGGGCTGATCGACTGCCAGGGCGGAGTTCCCCTGGAGCGGATCCGGGTTGGGCTGGGGGGCCGCCAGGCCAGCTTCCCCCTGCCAGAAGGCCGGGCCCTGTCGCGGGAGCGCTTCGATGCGGCGCTGGTGCAGGCGGCGATCGCGGCCGGCGCCAGCTTCCGGCCCCACACCACCGCCCGGCTGGGCCCGGCCATTCCGGGCTGGCGGACGGTGAGCCTGCGCGATGGCGGCAGCCGTGAGCAGACCGAGGCGCGCGCCGCCGTGGTGCTGGTGGCTGCGGGGCTCGCCCACCGCTGCCTGGATGGCGAGCGGGGCGCCGGCGTGCGCATCCAACGCCGGTCCCGGGTGGGGGCCGGCTGCGTGCTGCCGGCGGGCAGCAGCGGCTACCCCCCGGGCTGCATCCACATGGCCGTGGGCCGCCAGGGCTATGCGGGGCTGGTACGGCTGGAGGACGGCCGCCTCGACCTGGCTGCCGCCTTCGATCGGCCCTTGCTGGCCACGGCCGGCGGGCCTGCCGCCGCCACCGCGGTGGTGCTGGAGCAGGCCGGTTTCCCAGTCCCGGCGGGTCTGGCCACAGCCACCTGGCAATGCACACCGGCGCTCACGCGCCAGGCCACGCCGCTGGCGGGGGAGCGGTTCCTGGTGCTCGGCGACGCTGCCGGCTACGTGGAGCCGTTCACCGGCGAGGGGATGGGCTGGGCCCTCACCGCAGCCGCAGCCGCCACCCCCCTGGTGCTGCGGGGCGTGCAGGGCTGGGAGCCGGCGCTCGAGCGCGAGTGGCGGCACACTCTGCGGCGCCAGGTCGGCAGCCGTCAGCGGTACTGCCGCGGCGTGGCAGCCCTGCTGCGCCATCCGGCCGCCGCCGCCGCCCTGTTCCAGCTGGCCCGGCGGCTGCCGCCCCTGCCCCGGCGGCTGATCCAGCAGCTCAACAATCCGCCCGGTGCACTGCCTGAGCCCCTGCCATGCCGCTGACCATCCGCGGCCTCGGCACGGCACTTCCAGCCCACAGGGCCAATCAGAACGACGCTGTCGCCCTGGCCCGGCACCTGATCGCCGACAGCCCGGAGCGCTTGGCGCTGCTGGAACGCATCCAGCGGCGCACGCGGGTGCACACCCGCCACAGCGTGCTGCTGGAGAGCGGCGAGCCCGAGAGCCCGATCACGGCGCGGCTGTCCTTCTACGGCGAACGCAATCCCTCCACCGGCGAGCGCATGCAGCGGTTCGTCCGCCATGCCGGGCCCCTGGCCCTGACGGCGGCACGGCGCGCCCTGGCGGACGCCGATCTGGCACCGGAGCGCGTCACCCACCTGGTGACGGTGTGCTGCACGGGCTTCCATGCACCGGGATTCGACCTGGAGCTGATCGCCCAGCTGCCCCTCCACGCCGACGTGGAACGCACCCAGGTGGGCTTCATGGGCTGCCATGGATCCCTCAACGGCCTGCGGGTGGCGCGGGCCTTCGTGGAGGCAGACCCCCGGGCCTGCGTGCTGCTCTGCTCGCTGGAGCTCTGCAGCCTGCACCTCCACTACGGCTGGGATCCCGAGAAGGTGGTGGCCAATGCCCTGTTCGCCGACGGGGCCGCCGCCCTGGTGGCCACCGCCGCTGAGCACGACGCACCCCAGCGGCCGGCCCTGCGGGCGCTGGCCTCTGGGTCCACGGTGATCCCGGGCACCGCGGAGCTGATGTCATGGACGATCGGCGACCACGGCTTCGCCATGGGCCTCTCGCCGCGGGTGCCGGCGGCGGTGGCGACCCACCTGCGGCCCTGGCTGGAGCGCTGGTTGCACCGCCAGGGCCTGACGATCGGCGCCATCGGCGCCTGGGCCCTCCATCCCGGCGGCCCGCGCATCCTGCAGGCCAGCGCCGCGGCACTCGGCCTGGCGCCGGAACAGATCGCCGAGTCTGAAACCGTGCTGCGCGATCACGGCAACATGTCCTCGGCCACGATCCTGTTCATCCTCGATCGGCTGCGCCGGGCCAGAGCGCCAGGACCCTGGCTGGCGCTGGCCTTCGGGCCCGGCCTCACGGTGGAGGCCGCCCTGCTGGCACCCCCCTGAACTCGGACGATGCAGGTCTACGACGTCTTGGTGGCCTTCTCGGTGCTCAGCCTGCTGCTGCTGATCGCCCTGGTGCTGCGCCGGCGGGTGCGGCTGCTGCGCCAGCTGGGGCTGCCGGAAGCCCTGATCGCCGGCCTGCTGGGCCTGGCCGTGGGCCCCTACGGCCCCCTGCAGCTGGTGCCCGACACCGTGGTGGAGGTGTGGTCCCAGGCGCCGGCGGCTCTGATCGCCCTGGTGTTCGCCACCCTGTTTCTGGGGCAACAGCTGCCCAGTCCGCAACGGCTGTGGCAACGGGCCGCCCACCAGACGGCCTTTTCGATGGTGATCGGCTTCGGCCAGTACCTGGTGGCCGGCGTGGTGGTGCTGGCCCTGCTGCAGCCACTGCTGGGCAGCCACCCGCTGATGGCCACCCTGGTGGAGGTGGGATTCGAAGGCGGCCATGGCACGGCAGCCGGCCTGGGCCGTACCTACAGGGAACTTGGGTTTCCAGCCGGCCGCGCCCTCGCCCTGGCCATGGCCACCGTGGGGGTGATGGCCTCGGTGCTGCTCGGCACCGCCCTGGTGCTCCTCGGCCAGGCCCGCACCTGGCTGGTGCGCCAGCGGCACCGCAGTCCCGCCGCCCTGGTGGGTGGGCGCAAGGGAAGCTTCGGCGCCAAGGGACGGCTGGCGGGGGAGCGGGCCGCCGGGCTGATTCCCGCAGAACAGGCGATCAGCCTCGATGTGCTCACCCTCAACCTCTGCCTGGCGGGGGTGGCCGTGGGCCTCGGCGCGGCGATCAAGAAGCTGCTGGTGCTGATCTCGCCGTTGTTCGAGGCCGTGCCGGTGTTTCCGCTGGCGATGGTGGGCGGCCTGCTGGTGCAGCTGCTGCTGCAGAAGCTGCACCAGCCGTTTCTGGCCTCGGCATCGGATCAGGCCAGCATCGCCTCGCTGTCGATGGATGTGCTGATCACGGCCGCCATGGCCAGCCTCAATCTGCCCCTCCTGGCGGACAACCTGCTGCCGTTCACGGTGCTGGCCGTGGTGGGGCTGGCCTGGAACGTGCTGATGGTGCTGGTGCTGGCGCCCCGGCTGTTCCCCGATGCCTGGTTCGAACGGGCCATCGCCGACTTCGGCCAGGCCACCGGCAGCACGGCCAACGGCCTGCTGCTGCTGCGGATGGCGGATCCGATGGGCAGCAGCCAGGTGCTGGAGGCCTTTTCGTTCAAGCAGCTGCTGTTCGAGCCCTTCCTCGGCGGGGGGCTGATCACCGCGTTCGCCCCCCTAGCCATCACCGGCATGGGGCTGGGCCGCTGGACAGTGCTCTGCCTGGTGGTCACCGTGGGCTGGCTGGTGGTGGGCCTGCGGTTGCTGCCCAGGAGGCCGGACTGACCGGCTGCGCCGCACCGACCGCCTCAGCCCAGGGACCCGTCGTCAGCCGAGGGATGTCACGGCCAGCCGCTGGTGGGCGAAGCGGCGGAGCCGGGTGCGGCGCACCACCGGCGAGCGCGGGGAGGACGGCTTGCGGGGCGGCAGGGAGCCGGCGTGGAGCATCAGAAACGTGGCGATCAGCCAGGCGAACGTCCACCAGAGCGAGCGCGGCATGGACGCAGCCGAGCGTCGCTCGGGGAGCGGGCCCGGTTCGAGCTGCGATGACCGGGATGATCGGACTGAGAGCCTGGGCTGAGGATGGGGGCGGACGGGTCGAGCTGGCGATTCAGCAGGACATTCCGTCGCATGTTCAGTACAAAGCAATGGCACAGTTCATAGCTTTTAATCGTTTGTTTACATAGTGTAGCATATAGTCCAGGGTGTCGTGGCACCCTGGCCGCCACAGGGATCGATCCGGGCCATGCGCCGCTTCGCGCTGCTCTATGCCGAACTGGATGGCCTCAGCGGCACCAACGCCAAGGTGGAGGCCCTGGTGCGGTATCTCGGCGCCGCCGACCCCGCCGATGCCGCCTGGGCCCTGCGGGTGCTGCTGGGACAGCAGCGCCGGCGCCTGATCACCGGCCGCCGGCTGCGCCAGATCTGCCTGGAGGATTCCAGCCTGCCGGAATGGCTGTTCGACGACTGTCACACCCAGGTGGGCGATTCGGCCGAAACCATCGCCCTGCTCTGGCGGCAACGGGATCCGCCCGCCAGCCATGCCGGCGGCAGCATCGCCTCACCCCTCTCGGCGCGCCATCGCCCCCTGCACCACTGGATGGAGGTGCTGCTGCCGGCGGCGGCCGCTCTCGCTGACGAGCCGCAGGCCCGGGAGGTGCAGCGGCTCTGGTGCGGGCTGGAGCCGGGCGAACTGCTTGTGGTCAACAAGCTGCTCACCGGAGGCCTGCGGGTGGGGGTGGCCCGGGGGCTGGTGATCCGTGCCCTGGCGCGCCTCAGCGGCCTGGAGGAAGCGCTGCTGGCCCACCGACTGATGGGCGGGTTCACACCCTCGGCCCGGGCCTACCGCCAGCTGATCGCTCCCGCCGCCCTGGAGGAGACGGTGCCCAGCCGGCCCTATCCCTTCTTCCTGGCCTCGGCGCTGGAGCCGACCGATCCCCGGGGTCCGCCCCTGCCTGGCAGCACCGCCGACTGGCTCTGCGAGTGGAAGTGGGATGGGATCCGCGGCCAGCTGATCCGCCGCCGCGACAGCACGTTCCTCTGGAGCCGCGGCGAGGAACTGATCAACGACGCCTTCCCAGAACTGGTCGCGGCCGCGGCGGCGCTTCCGGAGGGCACGGTGCTCGACGGCGAGATCCTGGTGTGGCCCCAGGGCGCCGGACAACCGGCCCCCTTCGCCCGGCTGCAGCGCCGGCTGGGCCGCAAGGCCCCGGGCCGGCGGCTGCTGGCCGAGTGTCCGGCGGTGTTCCTGGCCTACGACCTGCTGGAGAGCGAGGGCCAGGACCGGCGACCCTGGCCCCTGGGCCGGCGCCGGGCGGCCCTGGAGGCGCTGCTGCGCACGCTGCCGGCGGCGGTCTCCACACCCGTGGCCGGGCCCCTGCGCCTCTCTCCCCTGCTGCCCCTGCAGGGCTGGGGGCTGCTGGAGAGCCAGCGCCAGCAGGCCCGCGCTGCCGGGGCGGAGGGGCTGATGCTCAAGGCCACCCAATCCCCCTACCTGGTCGGCCGCAGGCGGGGGCACTGGTGGAAGCACAAGCTCGATCCCCACCGGCTTGATGCCGTGCTGCTCTACGCCCAGGCCGGCAGTGGCCGCCGCGCCAATCTGTTCACCGACTACACCTTCGGGCTCTGGGACCGCCCCCCCACGGAGCCCGGCAACAGCGATGAGCCGCCACGGCTGGTGAGCTTCGCCAGGGCCTACTCGGGCCTCGACGATCGTGAGATCGAAGCGCTCGACCGCTGGATCCGCAGCCACACCAGCGAGCGCTTCGGGCCGGTGCGGGCGGTGCAGCCGCTGCAGGTGTTCGAGCTGGCCTTCGAGGGGCTGCAGCGCTCCGGCCGCCACAGGAGCGGCATCGCCGTGCGCTTTCCGCGCATCGCCCGCTGGCGCCGCGACAAACCGGCCAGCGAAGCCGACTGCCTCGCCAGCGCCCTCGCCCTGCTGCCGCCCGAAGCAGCACCAGCAAGGCCAGCAGGGGCAGGTCCCAGGCCGAGAACGTGAACAGATGGAAGCCACCCCGGCGATGGCGGGTCCCCGCACCAGTCGGGTCGGGGATGCAGCACTTAACTTTCGGAGTGGACCTTTGATCTCCGGAGCCCTGCCCCATGTTCACCCTGGAAAAGGCCACCAAGATTTTTCCGGAAACGCTCTCGGCCGAGGCCGTTCCCGCCCTCACCGCCCGCTACAGACTGCTCAGCGCCGAAGACCAGCTGGCCCTGATCTGGTACGCCTATCTCGAGATGGGCAAGACGATCACGATCGCGGCCCCCGGCGCAGCCCGGATGCAGTTCGCAGAGCCGGTGCTGAAGCAGATCAAGGCGATGAACTTCACCGAGCAGAGCCAGGTGATGTGCGACCTGGCCAACCGCACCGACACGGAGATCGGCCGCACCTATGCCAACTGGTCGGTGAACATCAAGCTGGGCTTCTGGTATCAGCTCGGCGTGTGGATGGATGAGGGCAGCGTGGCGCCGATTCCCGAGGGGTATCAGCTCTCCGCCAACGCCGCCTCCGTGCTGGCCAGTCTGCGCGGCCTGGAAGCCGGTCAGCAGATCACCGTGCTGCGCAACTTCGTGGTGGACATGGGCTTCGATCCCGGCAAGGGCGAGGGGCAGCGGGTGATGGAGCCGGTGGAAGTGCCCGTGGAGGAGGAAAAGCGCAGCAAGGTGTTCATCGAAGGGGTGATCAACCCCACGGTGATTGCCTACATGGAGTTGCTCAATGCCAACGACTTCGACAACCTCATCCAGCTGTTCCTTCCCGACGGAGCCCTGCAGCCCCCGTTCCAGCGGCCGATCGTGGGCACCGAGGCGATCATGCGCTTCTTCCGAGAGGAGTGCCAGAACCTCAAGCTGCTGCCCGAGCGGGGTTACAGCGAGCCAACCGATGGCGGCTTCAACCAGATCAAGGTCACCGGCAAGGTGCAGACCCCCTGGTTCGGCGCCGGCGTGGGCATGAACGTGGCCTGGCGCTTCCTGCTCGATCCCGACAACAAGATCTACTTCGTGGCCATCGATCTGCTGGCCTCTCCGGCCGAACTGCTCAAGCTCGGCAAGTGACCGGCCGAGGCACCCCCGTCGCCCTCGGCCTGATCGGCGGCTGGTGCCTCAGCCTGCTGCTGCTGCTGGCCATCGGTCCGGCCCTCCCTGCGGGGGGCCGGGTGGTGGCTGTGCTGCTGCGCACCCTGCTGCAGACGGGTCTGTTCATCGTCGGCCACGACGCCATGCACCGCTCCGTGGCGCCGGCCTGCCGCAGGCTCAATGACAATCTCGGCCGTGTGGCACTGGGGCTCTACGCCTGCCTGCCCTACGGTCCCTGCCGCCGCAACCACCTGCTGCACCACCGCGCCCCTGGCAGCAGCCGCGATCCCGACTTCCACGCCCCCCGCCAGCCTGGTGCGATACGCTGGTTTCTGCGGTTTCTGGCCGGCTATCTCAGTGCCTCCTCGCTGGCACTGCTGGCGACGCTCTGGGGCGGCGCAGCCCTGGCGGCACAAACCCTCCACGGCCACGGTCCTGAGGTGGTAATCACCTACTGGATCCTGCCCCTGGCCCTCAGTTCCCTGCAGCTGTTCCTGTTCGGCACCTACCTACCCCACCGGGGCCGGGCCCAGGCAGCCCCCCATGGCGCGATCACCCTGGCCTGGCCCGAGCCTCTCTCACTGCTGGCCTGCTTCCACTTCGGCTACCACGTGGAGCACCACAGCCATCCCTCGCTGCCCTGGTACGAACTGCCGGCCTGCCACCGCCGGCGGCAGCAGGAGACAGGGCTCGCGGCATGAGCGCGGGGGCGGTAGGTTCAAAAGGTCAGCAGATCGCAACGCAGAATTAGTGGGACAGGCAGCCGGGCACCCTTCAGTTCCTCCATCGGCAGCACCCGCGACCCCGGCGCCACCCCTGGCCGCTCGGCAGGAAGAGACTGAAAACGCCGGCTGGAGCGAGGCTGAACTGATCATTGCCCGGTGCGCCTTCGACCGTGCCCAGCAGCGCGCCATCCGCGGACTGGTGGAGGCTGTGCAGGCCCAGTCCCGGGCCCTCGACGGGGTGGAGAGCGTCTGGCACCTGCACGACTTCCTCAGCATCCAGCGGCACGCCATCGAGGGTCGCTTCGACTTCCGACTGGCCGGCCTGCTGTTCGTGTTCGCCAGCCTGGTGCGCGACGAGCTGCTGTCGCTTGAGGAACTCGAGGGCCTGGAGGCCGTCAAGCTGGCCAAGATCGCCGCCATGTCCCGGTTCTAGCCGCTGAGCGAGCTCCGCACCACGGCAGCCCTCCTGCTGGACTGAGGAGAGTCAGTGCCCGCCTGCGTGGATGCCGCCGCTGCCCTGGCGCCGATCGAGGACTGGTTCGCGCGGCAGGGCTGGACACCACTGGCCTTTCAGCGCCGCTGCTGGCGCGCCCACCTGGCGGGCCGCAGCGGCCTGATCCAGGTGCCCACCGGCTCAGGCAAGACCTACGCGGCGGTGATGGGTCCGATCGCCGAGATGCTTGCCGCTGCGCCGCCGGCGGGTCTGCGCCTGCTCTACATCACGCCGCTGCGGGCCCTCAGCCGCGACCTGGCCCTGGCCATCCGCGAGCCGATCGAGGCCATGGGCTGGCCGATCCGGGTGGCGATCCGCAACGGCGACACCGCCGGCAGCGAACGCACCCGGCAGCTGCGCCGGCCCCCCGAGATCCTGATCACCACCCCCGAGTCGCTGTCGCTGCTACTGGCCAACCCCAGCGCCCCGGAGCTGTTCGGTCAGCTGCGGGCGGTGGTGCTCGACGAGTGGCAC
>JBFLKL010000221.1:0-2522 GCA_040883175.1 Synechococcaceae cyanobacterium
AACCACGGCTCTGAATCTCAGGATCATGATCACCTTCAACAACTGGATCTACAATGGAACATGGATCTTGATGTTGCTGGTATCCGTCGCCAACGGTGCTTTTCGTGATGTCACCTATGGCAAGCACATGAGTGAACTTGCTGCCCACCAACTCTCCACCCTGATCAGCGTGCTACTGCTCGGGGCCGTGATGTGGATCTGCATCCAGTTCTATCCACCACCCTCGGCACAGCATGCCATTGTCATCGGCCTGATGTGGTCGGCAATGACCGTCGTGTTCGAGTTTCTGTTCTTCCATATCATCGGTGGTCACTCGTGGCCTGAACTCTTTGCGAACTACAACATTCTGGAGGGGAGAGTCTGGATGGTGGTTGTGCTCTGGCTCGCCACTGCGCCGCCTCTCTTCTTCCGTCTCCGCCACACCCCGTAGAGGCTGACCATCAGGTTGCGGGCGGTGGATCGAAGGCTAAGAACCTCGAGGGCGTGGGCTGACATACCCCGTGCCGCACAATCAGCACAGAAGGTCACTCAAACCGAGAAACCACCAGCCGTGGCTCTCTCCCCCCGCGAGGAGCCTGGTGAGGCCATGTGCCGGCACGCACAGCACCGCCACCTCAGGAGAGGGCGAACACGCCGCTCAACGCGTCGAAAGGCGGGTGTCGTGACGAATCCAGTAGGGAAGCCAGCGCCGCTGCGGCACCGAGGGCACGGGTCTTGTGGCTGAACGGATGACCCTCAGCAGCTACCAGCAGCCTCCGGTGGCCTGCTCATAGCGCGCCATGATGATCAGAAACAGTCTCGGGAGCTGCCTCAGCAATGCAGCGTTACCGGATCCTCCACACCACCACCTACCGCTATGACGCAGAGGTATGGCTGAATGCCCACACGCTGCGGCTACGCCCCAGGGAGGGCCATGAGCTCCGCATCGAAGCCTCCTCACTGCGGATCTCACCAACGGCGACGCTGCGCTGGCACCGAGATGCGGAGAACAACTCGGTGGCCATTGCCGGCTTCAGCGAACCTGTCCGCAGCCTGACGATCGAGAGCGAAGTTGTGATCCAGCAGTACCACCAGGCCCCACTTGACTTTGTCGTCGACCCTGAGGCTTTGTTCTTTCCATTTCACTACGGAGCCGAGGAGCAACTGCTGTTGGCTCCCTACCGCCAGCCAGTGGATCATGACGGCACCCTGGAAGTCTGGGTGGCCGGCCTGTATGCACCCGGTGAGCACCTGGAGACCTACAGCCTGCTGGAGCGAATCAGTTCATGCATTCACGGCACGCTGCATTACGTGAGGCGCCAAGAACCAGGTGTACAGCCCCCCGCCCATACCCTCAGCAGCGGGAGTGGATCCTGCCGCGACTTCGCCACATTGTTTCTTGCAGCCGCACGGTTGCTCGGGCTGGCAGCCCGGTTCGTGAGCGGCTATCTGCATGATCCACTGCACCCGGAAGCTGGGGGCTCCACCCACGCCTGGGCCGAGGTGTACCTGCCAGGAGCGGGTTGGACGGGGTTCGATCCCACCACTGGCAGCCTGGCTGGTCCCGACCACATCGCCGTGGCGGTATCGCACCGACCTGATGGGGTGCCGCCGGTGGCTGGATCCTTCCGCGGATCGGCGCAATCAAGTCTGACCGTGGGTGTGTGGGTGACCGAGATCAGGACTGATCTCAGTGAGAAGGAATGAAGGCGAGTCGAAATTACGCAGCGGGGAACGGCCTCCGCCCCCCCGCTGACCCTGACCGCGCGGCTCAACGGGAACGCGCCGCCTTGTGCACGCTGTCGGCGAGGAGCACCGCAAGCGGTGCCAGTGCCATCGGGCCCAGGTAGCCGGGGGGAAAGGGGGCCGTGCCGAAGGCGACGGCCAGCGGTGCCACCAGCACCAGGGTGCCGGCCACGATCAGGCAGAACGCCACCGTGGACGCCCGGTTCTGCAGGGCCTGCATCGCCGGATCGGCGGTGTTGTGGAGGAGCTGGGGCGCCAGGCGCTGCAGTTCGGCGAGATCCACCCCATGGGCGTGCCACACCAGCAGGTAGCCCGCCATCGCCAGCGTGGCCTCCACCAGACCCAGCACCAGATAGGCCCGCACCATCACGGCGCGGTTGAGCAGCGCCAGCTCGGTTGGCCGGGGGGGCATGTGCATCACCCCGGGCTCGGGCGGTTCGGCACCCAGCCCCAGGGCAGGCAGCAGGTCGGTGCCCAGGTCCACCGCCAGGATCTGCAGCACGGTGAGGGCCGCGGGAATGCGGAAGGCCACCATCGCCAGGAACGGCGCCACCTCGCCCACATTGGAACCCAGCACGTAGGTGATGAACTTGCCGATGTTCGCCACCACCGAACGGCAGTAGCGCACGGACTCCACGATCGTGGCGAAGTTGTCGTCCATGAGCACGATGTCGGCCGCTTCACGGGCCACATCCGTGCCGCTGATCCCCATCGCCAGGCCCACGTCGGCGGCCCGCAAAGCGGGGGCGTCATTGACGCCATCCCCGGTCACGGCCACCACCTCGCGCAGGGCCCGG
>JBFLKL010000027.1:0-9037 GCA_040883175.1 Synechococcaceae cyanobacterium
CGGTGCTCAGCATGTGCAGGGGATCACCGCTGAAGCAGTGGAACTGCTCCAGGGCCTCGCTGTTGCACTGCAGCGTGAGCCCGTCGGCACCACTGCAGCGGTTGCCCAGGCTGTCGCCGGACCCACCAGGGTCATCCGCGCCGGTGCTGGGTTCTTTCCGCCAGGCCCTCCGCCAGCCCCTCACTGGCGCTGGAGCACCCCCAGCCCCTCGGTGTCGAGGTTGGCGAGGCGCACCCGGCTGATCGCTGCCCCATCCCCGGCCGCCGGGTCGGTCTCGAACGCCACGGCGCTGGGGCCCACCCCGTTCTCCCCGGGCGGCTGGTAGCGGAAGGTGTCGCCGCTGACGTGGGTGAGGGGGTAGGGGGTGAGGGCCGGGCCCAGCTGCAGGCGCAGCCCGGCGCCGGCGCGGCTCACCACCGCCTCGCCCACATAGGCGTTGCGGTAACGGCCCACGTAGGCCTGCAGGGGCCGTGGCGGCAGCGCCCGCGCCGGGGTGGTGATCTCGGGGTAGGCCTGGGCCATGGACGCGACCATCAGCGGCTGCAGCAGGGTGAGATAGTCGCGCTGCACCGTGCCGGTGCTGATCAGGTCGAGCACCCCCAGCGCCAGGGATTCCGGCAGGCCCAGCGGCGCGGCGTTGGTCAGCACCACCACCCCGAGTCCCTCGGCCGGCAACAGGTACACGGCGGTGGCGGCACCCATGGCGAAGGCGCCGGAATGGCTCAGCTGCACAGCCCCCTGGTCGGTGACGTTCACGCCCCAGCCGAGGCCGTAGAAGCCGCTGCGCTCGCTGGAGGGATCGCTCGCCTGCCGGCTCACGCTCAGCGGCCGGTGGGTGTCGCCCAGGGCCGCCGCCGCCACCAGCCGCCGGCCCTCGAAGCGGCCTCCGTCCAGCTGCAGGCGCAGCCAGCGGCTGAGGTCGTGGGCGCTGGAGCTCACCCCGCCCGCCGGTGACTGGGCGTCGGCGTTGCGGTCGGGCCCCACCACCCAGCGATCGCCGCGGCGCACGTGGGGCCGTACCCGGTTGGGCGCGTCGCGGAAGTCGGCATGGCGGGAGCTGGGGCGCTCCATGCCCAGGGGCCGGTAGAGCCGCTCGGCGGCCAGCTCCTCCCAGCTGCTGCCCTGCTGGCGGGCCACGGCCACGGCGGCGGCGGTGAAGCCGAAGTTGGTGTAGGCGTAGCTGGCCCGGAAGCGGTTGCCCAGGGGCTGCAGCGACAGCCGCTGCAGAATCGTGGCCCGGTCGAAGCCGAGATCCTCCAGCGGGTCGCCGGCATGGTCCCCCAGGCCGCTGCGGTGGGAGAGGAGGTCGCGCAGGGTCACCGAGGCCGCGATCGCCGGCGGCCCCAGCCGGAACTCCGGCAGCTGGGCGGTCACCGGGTCGTCCCAGCCGGCCCGGCCGTCGCCCACCACCCCCGCCAGCACGGTGCTGGTGATCGGCTTGGAGAGCGAGGCCAGGGGAAACAGGGTGTGGGCATCCACCGGCTCGGGCCTGCCGATCCGCCGCACCCCGAACCCCCGCACCAGCAGCGGCTGGTCGCGGCGCACCACGGCGATCGCCACCCCCGGCACGCCGGTGCGCTGCATCAGCTGCTGCGTCAGCGTCTCGATCTGCGACACCACCTCGCGCGGAACCGCCTCGCCGGACCCCCCGCCGCGGGGCTCCTCTGCCGGTGCGGCGTGCAGCGGCGACGGCGTGGTGAAGCTGAGCAGCAGGGCCGCGACGGCCGGCGCGGCGATGTGTCGGCAGCCCATCACGTTTCAGCCTCGGTTGGCTTCAGGCTGGCAGCAACGGAGCGATCCACGCTGTCGGGAGGATCCTGCCCTCAGCCCCCGCTCAGCGGCCAGCAGCGGGTGGAGGCGATCAGTCCCGCCTGGCTGAGCTCCTCGCCGATCGCGGCCATGACCCCGCCGAGCAGCAGGTAGGGATTGGGATTGGAGCTCAGATCGGTCACCTTCAGTTCCAGCTGGGCTGGCTCACCAGCCGGGCCGGCGGGGATCAGCCGCAGGAACGACACGTTCAGCGAGCAGGCCAGCGGCAGCAGTGCCGACAGCTGCTCCAGCAGCCCGGCCACCAGGGCTTCGCCCTCGCCGGTCAGTCCCCCGGTGCCGGCGCCGCCGCCGAGCAGCGGACGCTCCTCGCGGGTCGCGCTCAGATGCAGATGGCCGCCGTTGCCCACCAGGTCGGGGGCCAGCATCGGGCTGAAGCTCCAGCGCAGGCCGAAGCGGCTGCTGATCCGCTGGATCACGAGCCGCGCCGCCACCAGCCGGTCGGCGGCCTGGAGCGGATCGCCCGGAGCCAGCGACAGCTCGAACTGACCGGTGCCGTGTTCCGGATGCAACTGCAGCCAGGGCAGCCCGGCGGCGTCCAGCCCCGCGACCACACCGTCAAGGACGCTGCCGATCGTGGCTACCGCGTCACCTGTCTGACAAAGGCTGCCAGGCCGAGACCCCGGAGCGCCACGTCGCCGCCCTGGCCTGCTGCCAGGGCTATGCCCGCCAGTGCCCGGTGGCGGAGTGTGAACAAACCGATCCGGGGATCCGCAGGTAGAGCTGAGGCGTCCTCTGCGTGGCTGACGTGCAGCTGCCTGCCATGGTCCGGGCGCGGTTGTCGCGGCGGATCGCCCTCTGGATCTTTCTCAACTTCCTCGTGGTGGAGGGAGTGGTGCTCGTGCCGTCGGTGCTGCGGCAGGCCGACCGGCTGGGGCAGCAGCTGCGCGAGGTCACCAACGCCAAGCTCGAATGGCTGGTGGCGAACGGCCAGGCAGACTCATCGGACGAGCTGCTCGACGCAGTGCGCGGCCTGCAGGGGCCGGCGATGGTGAAGGCCATCGAGGGGGCGGCCCTGTACCGCGAATCCACCGGTGAGCTGCTGGGCGGCTTCGGGGCGATGCCCCAGCTCTCCGCCGCCATGGTCGAGCGGGATGGCACCGCTGGGCGGTGGTTCGCACCCAACGGTGTCTATGACGCCGCCTG
This sequence comes from Synechococcaceae cyanobacterium, assembly GCA_040883175.1. Taxonomy (GTDB): domain Bacteria; phylum Cyanobacteriota; class Cyanobacteriia; order PCC-6307; family Cyanobiaceae; genus NIES-981. Next base: position 2,974 of record JBFLKL010000027.1, read on the forward strand.
GGGCGGCGACAGCCTGCCCGGCGACCTGCTGCTCGTGATCCGCCATGACGCCGGCAGCATCAAAGCGGGACTGCGCAGCTACGTTCTCAACATTGCCCTGATCGTGCTGGGGATCGCGGCTTTCCTCACCCTGATCACGATGCTGGTGGTGCACCGACTGGTGATCGGCCCCATCCTCACCCTGCGCGATCGCCTGGCGCTGGCCGGCGCGGCCTTCGCCGGCGGGGGCGCAAGCGATCCGGGACGCTTCCTGCTGCCACCGGGGCGGGCAGATGAGGTGGGGGAGGTGGAGGAGGCCTTCAACCACTCCTTCCTGCGCACAGCGGCGGAGATGGAGCGCCGTGTGGCTGCCGAGCGCCGCGCTCACGCGGAGCGCGACCGGGCCGAGCACCTGCTGCTCAACATCCTGCCGGCAGCGATCGCCGAGCAGATGAAACGGGGCCGGCGGACCATCGCCGAAACCCACATGGACGTGAGCGTGCTGTTCGCCGACATTGTTGGTTTCACCGAGCTGTCGGCGCGCCTCTCGTGCCATTCCCTGGTGAACCTGCTCAACCAGGTGTTCACCGCCTTCGACGAGCTGTGCGAGCGGCACGGCCTGGAGAAGATCAAGACCATCGGCGACAACTACATGGTGGTAGGCGGGGTGCCGGCTCCCTGCGAGCACAACATCGACGCCATCGCCGCCATGGCGCTGGACATGCAGGCTTGGATCCGGGGTTTCCGGGTGCCCGAGGCCGGGAGGCTGGACCTGCGCATCGGCATGCACTGCGGCCCGGTGGTGGCGGGAGTGATCGGCAGCACGAAGTTCACCTACGACCTCTGGGGCGAAACCGTGAACATCGCCAGCCGGCTGGAGAGCCACGGTCTGCCGGGGCGGATCCAGGTCAGTGCCGCTCTGGCCCGGAGACTCCAGGCCCGATTCCGCCTCGAGGAGCGTGGGCCGGTGGCCCTCAGGGGGCTCGGCGCGATGACCACATACTGGCTGGAGGATTCGCCTGCGGTCCAGGAATCCGCGGCACCTCAGCCGTAGGCGGGCATGGCTTCCGGCACGATGATCTCCTCGGTGATCACCTCGAAGCGCAGCAGCTGGTGTTCGCCGAAGGAGAGCAGGAAGGGCACGTCGCCGGCATCGCGGCCGCGAGCGATCAGCACCCGGCCGCGGCGGGGGACGTTGTGGCGGGCATCGAACACATACCAGCGATCGCCGAGAAAGGCCTCGAACCAGGCGGAGAAATCCACTGGCGCCTCACCCACGGGGATGCCGGTGTAGCCGAGGTAGCCGGTGCAGTAGCGGGCGGGGATGTTGAGGCAGCGGCAGAGGCTGATGGCCAGGTGGGCGAAGTCGCGGCAGACGCCGGCGCCGTCGGCAAGGGTGTGGCTGGCGGTCTTGTGCGGTTGCACAGCCTCATAGTCGAAACGGATGCGCGCATGCACCCAGTCGCAGATGGCCTGCACGCGGGGCCACCCCGGGGTGATGGCCCCGAACTCCTGCCAGGCCATCGTCATCAGCGTCGGCGTGTCGCAGTAGGTGCTGGCGGTGAGGAAGGGGTAGGTGTCGATCGGCAGCGACTGCACCGGGCACTGGGGCGCCGAGGGCTCCACTGGATCAGGGTTGTCCGGGCAGGTGATGGTGGTGGCGTAGCGGAAGCGGGTGACGCCGCTGGGGGCCACCATCCGGCTCCAGCGGTTGCCGCTGCGATCGGTGAGCGCCTCCAGGGTGCGATCGGGATCCAGCTCCACCCGCTCGGGGGCCTGCAGGTCCGGCAGCAGGCCGAGGTGGGGACGCACCAGGGTGAGCACCGGCGTGGGCGCCTCACACTGAAGTTCAAGTCGGCAGCCAAGGGAGAGGTGCACGACGGCGGGGACGGTGAGAGACCAGGGCCATCCTCGCGGCTGAGGGGGGCCTCCGGGGCCGCCGGCCGCTCTCCTGCCAGGGAGCGCGCACCGGCTCAGGGGGTGGCTCACCCGCCACGCACCTGCACGAACAGGTGCATCTGCTGGCTGCCGGGGCTCATCGGCACCTCCTTCACCGTGAGGTAAGGCTGGCCCTTCACCAGTTCGCTGAGTTTGCGGAACCCGTAGTTGCGGGCGTCGAAGGAGGGGTCGTTCTTCTGCAGCAGGCTGCCCACCATTCCCAGCGGTGCCCAGCCGTCCTCCTGGGTCACGGCCATGATCGCCTCGCACAGGAACGGCTTCAGTTCCGGGGCGATGTCGTCGCTGCTGTCGCCGGCCGTGCGCCGTCCGCTGCCGCCGGAGGCGGCGGCGCCGTTGCCGCGCTTGAGGATGTCGGTGTAGAGAAAGCGGTCGCAGGCGGCCACGAACGCCTTCGGCGTCTTGCGCTCGCCGAAACCGATCACCAGCAGCCCCTGCTCGCGGATGCGGGTGGCCAGACGGGTGAAGTCGCTGTCGGAGGACACCAGGCAGAAGCCCTCCACCCGCCCGCCATGGAGCAGGTCCATGGCGTCGATGATCAGGGCCGAATCGGTGGCGTTCTTGCCGCTGGTGTAGCTGAACTGCTGAACAGGCACGATCGCGTGCACATTCAGCACGTCCTTCCAGCTGCTCAGTTGGGGCGTGGTCCAGTCGCCATAGGCCCGCTTCACCGTGGCGGTGCCAACCTGGGCCACCTCCGCCAGCAGATCGCTGATCACCGACGCCTGGGCGTTGTCGGAATCGATCAGCACCGCCAGGTTGGGCGCTTCGCGGCTCATGCTTCGCTTGCTCCCGCCTGCCAGCTGCGCTGCAGCAGCTCCAGGGGATGCAGCACCGGCAGCGGGCGCTCCTGGCCGGTCATGTGCTGGCGGATCTGCAGCGTGCAGCCGATGTTGGCGCTCACCGCCAGATCGGCGCCGGTGCCGGTCAGGTCGGCCGCCTTGATCCGGCCCAGCTCCGCCGCCTCCACCGGCTGCACCAGGTTGTAGACACCGGCACTGCCGCAGCACACGCCCGCCTCCACCACCTCCTTCACGCGCAGATGGGGGATCTGGCGCAGCAGCTGGCGCGGCTGCTCGCGGATGCCCTGGCCGTGCAGCATGTGGCAGGCGTCGTGGTAAGCCACCGCCAGAGGGCGCTGCTCACTCGCCGGCGTGCCGTCGGCGTGGCTGAGGGGGGCCAGCCGGGCCTGGAACGCCGCGCTCAGCCCCAGCTGCACCAGGAATTCGTGGGCGTCCTGCACCTGCCCCGCGAATCGCTTGCCGCGCTCTGCCCAGCCCGGCTCCTCCGCCAGGATCGAGCCGTAGTGCTTGAGCGTGTGGCCGCAGCCCGAGGCCGCCACCAGCACCGCATCCAGCGGCCCCGCCGCCGCGAAGCTCTCCACCAGAGCGCCCGCCAGCTCACGCGTCTGCTGCAGTTCGCCCTGGTGGTGGGTGGCGGCGCCGCAGCATCCCTGCTCCCTGGGGATCACCACCTCGACGCCGTTGGCGCTGAGCACTTCCACCGCCGCCCGGTTCACGGCCGGATCGAACAGCCGCTGCACGCAGCCCAGCACCAGCCCTACCCGCGCCCGCCGCTCTCCCAGCGCGGGCACCACCTGGGGGAAGGCGTCGCGGAAGGCTTCCGGTGCCAGCGGCGGCAGCAGCCGCTCCATCGCCTCGAGCTGCGGACCGAACAGCCGGGTGAGCCCGCTGCGCCGTGCCAGGCGCTGCAGCGGTGTGCCGGCATAGGCCCGCAGGGGCGTGAGCACGGCCCGGAGTCGCTGCGGATAGGGCAGCAGAGCAAACAGCAGTTTGCGGAAGGCACGCTGGGCCGGCGTGCGCAGCTCCGGCGCGTTGAGCTTGGGACGGTTCGCCTCGATCAGCTCGTCGTAGCGCACCCCCGATGGGCAGGCGCTGACGCAGGCCAGGCAGCCCAGGCAGCTGTCGAAATGGCCGGCCAGGGTGGCATCCAGCTGCAGTTCCCCGGCCTCGATCGCCTTGAGGGCATGGATGCGGCCCCGGGGCGAATCCATCTCCGTACCCAGCACCCGGTAGCTGGCGCAGGTGGGCAGGCAGAAGCCGCAGTGCACGCAGGGGTCGGTTGCCGACCCGGCGGCGGCGACAGGGCCTGGGGAACCGGAGGCGTTCATGGGAGGAGTCTGGCGCCCGGCCGGGGGATCAGGCGCCGTCGGCGTGGCTTCCCATCAGACACAGCTGCTGAGCTCCGTCCCTCAACCCCCGAAGCGGCGCACCACCGCCTCGGCGAAGCCGCTGCAACTGACCGGTTCGACCCGCGGCTCCATCAGCCGTGCCAGGTCGTAGGTGACCTCCTTGTTGGCGATGGCGGCGCTGATGCCCTGGGTGATCAGGTCGGCCGCGTCCTGCCAGCCCATGAACTCCAGCATCATCACGCCGGAGAGGATCACCGAGCCGGGGTTGATGCGATCCAGGCCGGCGTGCTTCGGGGCGGTGCCGTGGGTGGCCTCGAAGATCGCCGCGTTGTCGCCGATGTTGGCGCCGGGGGCCATTCCCAGGCCGCCCACCACCGCCGCCGCCGCGTCGCTCACATAGTCGCCGTTGAGGTTGAGGGTGGCGAGCACCGAATACTCCTGGGGCCGCGTCTGGATCTGCTGGAAGATGCTGTCGGCGATGCGGTCGTCCACCATCACCTTCCGCTTCCACCGGCCGTTGCCGTGGCTGGCACCGATCGCCTCCAGCACACCCTTCACCTCCGCGCACACGGCTTCCTTCTTCTCCGGCGTCAGGGCGTCGTAGCCGGGGTCCACCAGGCGCGCGTTGGCCTCGATGCTCAGGCCCGGGGTCCTGTCGGCGTTGTCGAGGATCCAGCTCTCGCGCTCGGTGACACATTCGGCCCGGAACTCGCTGGTGGCCAGCTCATAGCCCCAGTCGCGGAAGGCCCCCTCGGTGAACTTCATGATGTTGCCCTTGTGCACCAGGGTCACGTGACGCTTGTCGCCCTCGAGGCGCAGGGCGTGCTGGATGGCCTTGCGGATGTGCCGCTGGCTGCCGTGCTTGCTCACCGGCTTGATGCCGATGCCGGAGCCCTCGGGGATGCGGCGGTTGCCGAGCTTGCCGTTGGCCGGGATCACCGTGTCGTTGAGATGGCGGATCAGCTCCTGACACACGGGATCGCTGGCTTCCCACTCGATCCCCATGTAGATGTCTTCCGTGTTCTCCCGGTAGACGATCACATCCAGGTCCTGGGGCCGCTTGTGGGGGCTGGGGGTGCCCGCGTAGTAGCGGCAGGGGCGCACGCAGCAGTAGAGGTCGAAGATCTGGCGCAGGGCCACATTGAGCGAGCGGATGCCGCCGCCGATCGGCGTGGTGAGGGGGCCCTTGATCGCCACGCCGTACTCGCGGATGGCGGTGAGGGTGTCCTCGGGCAGGTACTGGTAGGTGCCGTAGAGGTCGCAGGCCTCATCGCCTGCGTACACCTTGAACCACTCGATCCGGCGCTCGCCGCCATAGGCCTTGGCCACCGCCGCATCCAGCACCCTGCGGGTGGCGGGCCAGATGTCCACGCCGGTGCCGTCGCCGCGGATGAAGGGGATGATCGGATCGGCCGGCACGATCGGCTGGCCCCCCTCGAAGCGGATCGGGGTGCCCGCCGTGGGGGGGGTGAGCTTCTCGTAGCTGGCGGAGCCGGTAGCCATTCCTGCGGCACAGACGCAGCGCCGAGATTAGGTTTCAAAGCCGGTCAGTACTGCTGCGCACCATCCGGTTGTGCGCGTCGACGCACACAAGCCCCCCGCCTACACCCTTCGCCATCCCATCCGGCATGAACGCCGCCGACCAGGCTCGAAATCTGGAACTGGCCCAGGCGATCGCCTCGGTGGCGGCTCTGTTCCGTCGCCGGTTTCCCGATGCCCGGGCCAACCTCACCCCCTGGCGCGACGACCCCCTCACCCGTGCCTGGGCCGAGCAGGAGAGTCTCGATCTCTCCTTTCACTTCCCGGGCTGGAACCCGCGCAACCAGTGCCGCTCGATGCTCGTGCAGCTGCGCCTCGACGCGGCACCCGCCAGTGGCCGGCCGCGGCTGCTGGGGGTGGTGGTGCGCGGGCTCACCTACGAATCGGAGCGCTGGCGGCTGGCCACGGTGGGCGACTGGCGGTGCAGTGGCAGCCATC
>JBFLKL010000222.1:0-10107 GCA_040883175.1 Synechococcaceae cyanobacterium
AACAGTCCAGTGGTGTCGGCCTACGCCGAAGCCCGCCGCCTGTTTCCCGATGACGACGAGATCATCGTGGTCTCCATGGGAACGGGAGAACTCGTGCGACCCATCAGCTACAACGAAGCCAAGGACTGGGGACGGCTTGGCTGGGCCCTGCCTGTATTGAGCTGCGTGTTTGATGGTGTAGCCGACGCCGCCGACTATCAGATGCGCACATTACTCCGGGAGAAATACATCCGCCTGCAAACAGACCTGAGCACCGCGTCCGATGATATGGACAATGCAAGCTCAGACAACGTGCAGGATCTGATTCAGGAAGCCCAAAAGCTGCTCAGAACCCACAAACATGAAATCACGAAGGTGGTGCGTCTACTCAGCGAGTGATCGCAAGCCAATCAGGGCATCGCAAATTGATGGAGGCATCAGATGCCCCGAACGAACGGCTTTTTTGAGCTCACAACTGAGTAGATTTGGAGATCGAAGTCAGCCCTGTGGCGACTTTCCAGACCCATCTTTCCATGCCCAGCTTTCACCTCTGGCCCGAAAGTCGCCTGCGCCTGGCCCGCTGGGCCCTGCTGTCGGGCTGGATCCTGCTGATCGCCATGTTGCTGATGCCGGGGCTGACGCCCTGGCAGCCCACACCACCCTGTGAAGGGCTCGCCTGGTGTGAGGGCAACTGGGGCAACGATCTGTTCTGGAACCTGGGCCTGCCCCTGGTGCTGCTCACGATCGTGCTCAGTCACGAGCTCTGGCGGCGGATCTGCCCGCTTTCGTTTGTGTCGCAGCTGTTCAGCGCGCTGAAACTGCAGCGCACGGTGAACGGGCCCAGGGGCAAGCCCCGCCTGGTGATTCTCGACGCCACATCCTGGCTGGGACGCCACCACATCCAGCTGCAGTGGACCCTGCTGCTCTCCGGTCTCAGCCTGCGCATTCTGGTGGCCAACAGCAGCGCCCTGGTGCTGGCCCTGCTCTGCCTCTCGGCCCTGATCGGCGCCCTGGTGGTGGGCTGGGCCTACGGCGGCAAGAGCTGGTGCCAGTACTTCTGTCCCCTGGGGCCGGTGCAGACCGTGATCACGGGGCCGCGCGGGTCCCTGGGAACCCCGGCGCACCTGAGCGGATCGACGCGCACCACCCAGTCGATGTGTCGCACCGTTTCGGCCGAGGGCAAGGACGTGAGCGTCTGCGTGGCCTGCGCCACCCCCTGCATCGACATCGATTCGGAGCGCAGCTACTGGGCCCACCTCACCGGCAAGCGGGGCCTGAACTGGGCCTGGTACTCCTACCCCGGCATCGTGCTGGCCTTCTATCTGCTGATCCTGGCCACGAGCGCGGGCACCGGCGTGAGCGCCTGGACCTACCTGCATCAGAGCTGGTTCACCTACGACTCCCGGCTTGAGGACCTGGTGCTGCAGCCGATGCTGGCGATCGGCTCCCTCAGCGTTCCCCGCCTGGTCGCCATCCCGGCAGGTCTGTCCCTGGGCGCCTGGGGGTCAGTGCAGCTGTTCGGCGGGGTGCAACACCTGCTGCAGAGGCGTCTGGGGGCGGCCGATCCCGAGCGCAGACGCGGTATCGCCATTCACCGCACCAGGCTCATCGCCACCCTGGTTGCGCTGAATCTGTTCTTCTTCTTCAAGAGCAACGTCTTCCCCGTCGCCGGCATCGCGGGCGAACGCACGCTGCAGTTTCTGGTTGCCGCGCTCACGGCGGTGTGGCTGTTCCGCTCCTGGTATCGCGACGAGAGCCTCTACCGGCGCGAGAGCACCAGTGACAGCCTGCGGCGACAGCTCAGCAAACTGCCGGGGCTGGAGCAGGCCCTGGAAGGACGCCGCCTGGCGGACCTCTCGCCCCTGGAGGTGTTCACCCTGGCCAAGGCCCTGCCGGTGATGTCCCTGCAGCGGGCCCGGGATGTCTACCAGGGGGTGATGAAGGATCTGCTGCGCACCGGCCGCATCTCCACGGCCACCTCCCTGCTCCAGCTCGACGAACTGCGCCGGAACCTCAACCTCGAGCAGCAGGATCACCACGTTGTTGTGCGTAAGCTGGCGGCTGAGGATCGCGGCCTGATTACGATGGATGGGCTCGAACGGCAGCGCCACAATCTGCGCCAGGACGCCGCCCGTGAGGCACTGCATCAATTCCTGAATCTGGCGGGTCTCGAGGTGCTGCAGCCGCAGCAGCTGTCATCCCTGCAGCGGGAGCAACTGGAACAGGTGCGGATGAACAGTGGCCTCGATGACGCGGAGTGGGGAACCGTGATTGAGGAGTTCGGGCCCCATGGGGCACAGGAGCAGGAGCGGCTGATGGAGCGCTGGCAGCAGCTGCAGCAGGAGCTGAGCCTGGCCCGGCTGCTGCAACGCGAGGCGGAATCCTGGCCGCTCCTCTCGCCGCTGGCCCGGGCCATGGCGGATCGCAACCGCTCGCTGCAGGAGCAACTGGAAGAACGCTTTGCGGCCGCAGGGCTCCCCGTCCCTGCCGTGCGGACCGACACCGAGGGAACGCTGGAGGACGCGCTGGATCTGCTCTGGCAGGATCCCGACCCCGACACAGCCGGCTGGGTGGTGCTGGTGGACCGGCAACGGAGCGACGGCAACGGCCCCCGGCCCCTGCGCCAGCCACGTGAGGGGCTGGCAAGCTCTGCGTTCCTCGACTCCGTGCTGCGTGGTGAGCACACCGAGGACATGGACGAACTGCCGATCCTGGCCAGCAGCGACCTGTTCACCGATCTTTCTCCATCGGGGCTCATCCAGGTGGCCGCCCGAGGGGAAGTGCGCCGCTGGGAGCCGGGCGAGGCCGTGTTCCGCCGCGGCGATCCCAGCGATGGTCTGGGAGTTGTGCTCCTTGGTCAGGCCGTGGTGCATACCGGGGATGGCACCACCACCAGGCTGGGCAGCAGCAAGATCTTCGGGGAAATGGCCGCGATCACCAATTCCCCCCGCTCCGCTGATGTCCACGCCGGTGAACAGGGTCTGCAGGCTTTCTGGCTCACGCTCGATGCCTTCGACCTGCTGCTGCAGGAATCCCGTGACTTCAGCCACGGGTTGATGAAGCAGTTGGTGGAGAAGATTCCCACGGCAGCCGGCGGTTCAGCCCCGAACCCCTGAACCGCAGGACAGGAGGTCTGAATCCACGCGCCTGCTGTTTCCTGCATCACCCGTAAGCGTCAACATCCGCTCAGGCAGCGGTGTCATCGGTCAGGTCCCTTCCGATCACCGCCCATAGGGTTTGTGGGCCTTGCGCCATCTCGATGCAGTCCTATGGCAATCCGGCCCCTACCTATGACTGGTGGGCTGGAAATTCCCGCTTTGTCAATCAGTCCGGTAACTTCATTGCCGCCCATGCCGCCCATGCCGGCCTGATCATGTTCTGGGCCGGCTCCTTCACCATGTTTGAACTCAGCCGCTACACCCCCGACAGTCCCCTGGGTGAGCAGAGCCTGATCCTGCTGCCCAACCTGGCCCGTCTCGGCATCGGGGTGGGCGAGGGTGGCGCCATCACCCAGCCCGAGGGAATCGTGGCGGTCGCCGCCTTCCATCTGGTGAGCGCAGCCGTGCTCGCGGCCGGCGGCATGTGGCACCTGTTCCGGGCTCCGTTGAATCTCGCCGACGCCGAGGGCCAGGCGAAGCGCTTCGATTTCTCCTGGGATGACCCGAGGCAGCTGGGATTGATTCTCGGCCACCACCTCATCTTCCTCGGGCTCGGGGCCACGGCCCTCGTGGAATGGGGCAAGCACCGTGGGCTCTACGACCCGGCGCTGCAGTCGGTGCGCACTGTGGTGCCCAACGTGGATCTGGCCACGATCTGGTCGTACCAGACGCACTTCCTCTCGATCAACAGCCTGGAGGATGTGCTGGGCGGCCACGTGGTGGTTGCCCTGATGCTCACCGCCGGCGGGATCTGGCACATCCTGGTGCCGCCCCTGCCGTTCGCGCGCAGGCTGCTGCTGTTCTCCGCCGAGGCGATCCTCTCCTATTCGCTGGGCGGGGTGGCCCTGGCCGGCTTCGTCGCCAGCCTGTGGTGTGCCAGCAACACCACCATCTATCCGGTGGAGTTCTATGGCCCCAGCCTCTCCCTGCAGTTCGGCCTGGCCCCCTACTTCGCCGACACGATCACCCTGCCCTACCTCGCCCACACGGCCCGGGCCTGGCTCGCCAACGCCCACTTCTTCCTGGCCTTCATGTTCCTGCAGGGGCATCTCTGGCATGCCCTGCGGGCCATCGGCTTTGATTTCAAACGGGTGAACAGGGCCCTGGCGGCGATCGAAACGGTCTGATGATCCAGACGTGCGCCCTCGGGAGCCGATCACGGAATCCCTCAGCGCGCCAGGCACCAGTTGCCGCCTCGCAGTTGCCGCCACCTGGCTCCGCCCTCCTCGTCGCCGTCGCCGCCATCCAGAGTGGCCTTGGCTGCCCGCAGCGGGATGAACCTCCACCCAGACCTCAGCCAGCCGGTGGCGCTCGACACCGGCGCCATCCCCTGGACCCCTTCACCGATGGCGGGGGGCGGAGCGGCCGGCGGCGGCGAGGAAATCCTGGTGCTTGAGGGTGTGTTTCAGGACGCGCAGGGCAGCTACGGCCCCGGCGGCTGGCTTCGCAATCCCCCCGGCAGCAGGCACCGGCCCTGGAGCGAGGCCGGCTGCACGGTCTGGGTGAAGACCGGCCACCTGCCGGCAACCGTGGGGCCGGAGGAATTCACCTGCCGCGGGCGTCTTGCAACAGCAGGCTGCGCTTGTCAATGCTCCAGCGCCGCACGTTCGTGAGGGCCTCGGTGAAACGCCGCTCGAGTGCCATCAGCTCCGGACCGCAGGCCATCTGGGTGCTGGCCAGCTGGGAGAAGCGGAGCATGTCGCCCTCAAGGCTGAAGCCACCGATCAGGCGGTTGCAGCCAGCGCTGGCGGCGAGGCGCGGCTCGTCGGCCGACAGTTCCAGCGCGATCGGCCGGGCGGGCGGCTCCGGCAACGTCACCGTTGGCCCCGCGATGGCCAGCAGCCGCCAGGACGTGCCGCGCAAGGGGACAACCTGCTGGCGACGTTCGTCTACCTGCTCCGCCGTCACCAGGCCAGACACCCGCTTGAGCAACAGCTCCACCGGCTGGTTGCTGCCATCCAGCACGGGCGTGAAGGTGTCAGTGGTGAACAGCAGCCGGCCCTGGTGCCGCACCGTGGCCCGCAGCGAGTACCGGCCGCGGGGGGAGACGGCGCTCTCCTCGTAGGGAATCGCGAATCGGAACGGAGGCTGACCCGCCGGCGCGATGCGCTGCCGGCCGATCACCGTGGCCGGAGCATCAGCGCGTGCCACGTCCTGGATGACCACCTCGAACTCGGCATCCGGTGGCAGGGCGATTCTCTCCCGGTAGGTGGCGGTGCCGGTCACGGTGCCCGCCATCGCCGGGGCCGCCACCACCACCGCTGCCACCAAACCCGCACACCAGGGGCTGATGCGTGCTCCCCAGACTGCCGTCACCCCGATTCTCACGTCGTCACTGCATTCAATCAGCATCACCGCAATCAATCAGCCGTGGGCACGAAGAACGGATCCGCGTGGCCCACCATGGAGGCATGGACCCTGAGGAGCAGGCCCATCACCGCCCCGCCCCTGCACCAGCTTCCCCAGCCGGCGATCCGCCGCGATCCCCGCGTGATCCGGCGGCTGATGCCCGTATGGGAGTGGTTCTACCGCCACTACTTCCGGGTGCGCACCAGCGGCTGGGAGCACATCCCCAGCCAGGGCCAGGTGCTGCTGGTGGGCTCCCACAACGGCGGCCTGGCCACCCCCGATCTGCCCATGTTTCTGGTGGACTGGGTGCGGCGCTTCGGCACCGAGCGGGAGGTCTACGGCCTGGCCCACGCCAAGGTATGGAAGGCCTTCCCCGGCATCGCAGAGCTGGCGGAACGGGTGGGCGCCGTGCCCTTCCACCCGCGCCAGGCGATGGCCGTTCTGCGCCAGGGCCACAGCCTGCTGGTATATCCCGGCGGTGGCGAGGATGCCTTCCGGCCCCACCGGCTGCGGCAGCGGATTCACCTCAGGGGCCGCACCGGATTCATCCGCCTGGCCCTCTGGCATGAGCTGCCCGTGATTCCCCTGATCTCCTGGGGCGGCCACGACACCCTGATCGTGCTCGAGGACTGCACCGCCCAGGCCCGGCGCCTGCACGAACGGGGCATGCCCTGGCTGCTGGGCATCGACCCGGAGGTGTTTCCGCTCTACCTCGGCTTGCCGTGGGGGCTCGCCGTCGGGCCCCTGCCCAACATCCCGCTGCCGGTGCCGATCCACACCCGGGTGTGTGCGCCGGTGGTGTTCGAGCGAACGGGCTACGAGGCCAGCCGCGACCGGGGCTATGTGCAGCACTGCTATGCCCGGGTGGTGGCCCACATGCAGGGCGAACTGGATCGGCTGGTGGCGGAGTGCGAAAGCCTGGGGTGAACGGCGCTACACCAGCACCGCATCGATGGGACGGCGCAGGGATCGCGGCATCTGCGGACCCCGGCCGAAGCGGATCACCAGATCCGGCCGGCCGCCGTCCAGGCCCAGAAACCTGGCGAATTCAGGACGGAGTGAGGCAACCTCCACAGGCTGATTGAGGTGCGACATCCTCACGCCAAGAGCGGTGGCCTGGAGCGCGAAGCGCTGGAAGGCACGACCCGCTTCGATCCAGTGCCGCTGATCATCCCGCTCCGAGACGAACACCGCGATGCCGGCGGAACTGCGGATCTGGCGTGTATAGCGATCAGCCTCGCTGCGCTCCGACACCACCAGGGGGAAGATCGCCCGGCCCAGCCAGGTGGGAAGGCTGGGATTGCCCGTGCAGGCGGAAAACAGACCATCCCTTGATCGCACCGCCTCCCGGCTGTTGAAGCGGATCCAGCGCCTGAGCTCACCCACAAAGGCCGGATTGCGCAGTTGCACGGAGTTCCCCTGCAGCACGAACGCCAGCACATCCTCCATCGCCTGCCGGTCCGTGAGCAGCTGCACCCGCACGCCCGGCCCTGACCCTGCGGCCTCCAGGAGCCTGAGCTCCTCAGCGGCGAGGAGCTGGCCATCGAACTCCGTCCTGGTGGTCTGCCGCTGCGGAATCGCCTCGAACAGCGGCGTTCGCACCGGCGCTGTGGGCAGCAGCGCCAGACGCAGCGATGGACCGGATCCCCCGTCGAACACCGGTTCACAACGCAACCCGTGGGCGAGAGCGGAGTGCGCCAGATTCTCCGCGGCGCAGCCCAGGCTCACGAACAGATGGTGATCGTCTGGATCGACCACCGGACAGCGGCGCTGATCATCAGGCAGCAGGATGATGGCCCCTTCCTGCAACAGAAACCGCCAGCACTGGGTGTTGTGGCTGGAGGGGGCCAGCGTGGCGTTGTGCACAAAGGCGCGCAGCACCGCTTGCGAGTCACCCACACCAGGCTCCGCGTGACGCCAGATGCGCCGCACGGCTGCGTCGTAGCCGTCATCAGCGCGGCTGAAGGGAATCAGGGCCATCCCATCAGGGTGCTCAGAGGCTCACCATGCCGCAGCGCATCCCCTTGAGCACGGCCTGGAGGCGATTGTGCACGCCCAGGGTGCGCAACAGCCGCTTGGTGTAGGTGCGGGCGGATTCCTCTGAGATCACCAGGGCCTCCGCCATCTCGCGGTCGGTCATGCCGCTGGCAAGCAGGTCGAGAACCTCGTATTCCCTGGGAGTGAGTCGCGGACAGCTGAGATAGGGCAACGTGCCTCCGCGCAGGGATGGGCTCCTGTAGGCATGATTGCCCATCACCGCCAGGACAGCCGCCTGCAGAGGATGCTGGTCTTCGACGAAATCCGCTTCAGCCACCACGGCATCAAGCCAGGAGACCTCCGCATATTCCGCAGGAATCACATCGCCGAGAGCGAGCACAATCACTCTCAGTGCTGGACGCAGCTCCTTGGCGCGGCGCGCCAGTTCGAATCCACTGCCCTGCTCAAGATAATCCGTGCAGATCAGCAGGCTGAAGGGAGATTTCGCGAGATAATCGAGGCACGACTTCTGATCGGTCACTGCGCAGCCGATCTGGGTTGGATCACTGAAGTTCCAGCACATGGAGCGCAGGAACAGGCGGCCTTTCATGGCCAACGCCACCTGCCCGTCCAGCTTCAGGGAAAGCAGCGGTTCATCGGCGTCACCCGCCTGCAAACCAGTGAGGTATGGCGTGAAGTCCATGGTGGCAGCGGTCCCGCGTGAGTTGCGCTGGAGCGCTGGCAACGCACGACCTGAGTATCGATCTCACCAGATCACCCTACATCCAGCAGACACGCTGGTGAGGGCAGGTGCTCAGGCCACCTCCAGTTGAGCATCCACCTCACGCAGGCGCTGCAGGATCAGCTGGATATCGATGTCGGAGAGTTCGCCATCGGAGGTCCATTTCATGCAGGTCCTGCCCAGGCATGAGCCGCTGGCGGCGTGCTGAGCGGGCACAAACGAAACAGGGGTGCTGTGAGTGTCCATTGTGCTGCCTGTCCTGATGGAATCAGCCTAGGAAAGCTTGTCAGGTGATCGAGGTCCCCATTTGCGGGCAATTCATCAGCTGGGCTGCAGTGGAACCGCTGGTGGCGAATCCTTCTGGAGTTCCACCTGGCGCTTGAGCAGGAAGTAGAGATGCTCTGGATCCCGATACTGGCGCGGCAGGCACCCATGCAGGCTTTCCAGCCTCGACCAGCACACCGTGCGCTTCACCTTGTTCAGGGATGTCCCCTCCTGAATGAGAAGTCGCAGCGCTCTACAATAGAGTGGATAACTAGCTTCAAGCTCGCCGATCGTCATCGCTGAGCATCAACGTGGTGGTGAAGGCGGGGGCTTCAGTCGTCATAAACCCGGCAGTTACTATCCGCAGGATTCAGATCGCAAAACACTTCAAAGGCAGAGGGTGCTTCCGAAATCTCAGGATGACGACCCTGAAACTCCAGCAACTCCTCGATCTGCTGTTCCAGCTTACGTGCCACGGCCAGTTCACCCTTGGCGCGGGCATCAGCCAGAGAAGCGCGGTAGCCCTCGAGCCGCGAGGGGATGCTCTGCACATGGTCAGTGGAATGGTCAGTGGACATTGATGTCACCGGAGATGATTCTGATCAGAAATAATGAGAGCATGTGATGACATGAGCGACCTGTGTGGGCAGGCATCGTCTCAGATCATCAGTCCAGGTGGAGAATCCAGCTTGCTGATCCAGCTGATGTGTCCTGTTGGATCTGTCCGTTCCAATCGCATCCGTCGGAATTGGATTCCCATGCTTTGGACGATGTCACCCTATGGACGCTCCCTTCCAGCCGTCTACCCGCAAATGGGGACAACATCGCTTCCTGGCAATGCGTCAGGGTGGAGAGGTGTCTGTTGGTGTCTCCATGGCCGAAGCGCCCTATCTGATCGCCCTGGCCTTCCTGGAGCAGAACGGCAAGCGGGCCCTGCCGCTGGCGGGCAAATCACTCGGTGCCGCAGCCGCAGGCAGTGAGGATCCCGGCGAGGACGGTCGCGCCCTGGCGCTCGAGCTGCTGCTGCGCATCTGGCAGCGCAGCGAGGAGGGCCCCCTGCGGCGGGGGGCCGCCGACAGCAGCCTGCTGCTGGTGGTGATGCCGATGGAGGTGATGAACGACCAGCTGCCCGCGCTCAAGGCGGCCTGGATCGCCGGGGGCGACACCGAGGCGGCACTGCAGCGGCTGCAGGGCCTGGCGTCACAGGCCTGGACGGTATCCATCGCCAGGTACGAACCTGTGAGCTTCACCCCCATCCCCAGCCCATGAGCACCGTTCTGATCACCGGCGCCAACCGCGGCATCGGCCTGGAGTTCTGCCGCCAGCTGCAGGCCCGCGGCGATGCGGTGGTGGCGGTGTGCCGTACGCCCTCCCCGGAGCTGGAGCAGCTGGGCGTGCGCATCGAAGCCGGCCTCGACCTCACCGACGCCGGCGCCGGCGAGGAGCTGCGGCGGCGGCTGGGGGATCTGAGCCTTGATCTGCTGATCCACAACGCCGGCCGGCTGGAGGCCGACAGCCTCGAGAGCGTGGAGGCCGGCGGCCTGCGCCGCCAGTTCGAGGTGAACGCGATCGCACCGCTGCTGCTCAGCCGCGCCCTGCTGCCCCTGCTGCATCCCGGCTCCAAGCTGGTGCTGATCA
>JBFLKL010000223.1:0-6512 GCA_040883175.1 Synechococcaceae cyanobacterium
GGCTGGTGGCCGGCCTGGCGGAGGAGGAGGGCCGGCTCCGGCGGCTCCTGCCCCTGGCCGGCGCCACGGTGACAGCGGGCTTCCCCAGCCCGGCCGACGACTACGTGGAGAGCCGCATCGACCTCAATGAAGCCCTGATCCGCCACCCCAGCAGCACCTTCTTCCTGCGGGTGAGCGGTGACTCGATGCGGGACGCCGGCATCCTCGACGGCGATCTGCTGGTGGTGGACCGGGCGATCGAACCGCGGGCGGGCCTGGTGGTGGTGGCCGTGGTCGAGGGGGCCTTCACCCTCAAGCACCTGCGCCGCCACCGCGGCCGCTGGCTGCTGGAGGCCGCCCATCCCGACTACCCGCCGCTGGAGCTGGAGAGCGGCGCCGAGAACCGCATCTGGGGCGTGGCCATCCACGCCATCCACAGCCTCTGAACAGCCCCATGCCCGACGGGCCGCTCCCCGACGCCCTCGTCAACCAACGCCCCCGGCTGGCCACCGTGCTGGTGGACGGCAACAACTTCTACGCCTCCTGCGAAGCGGTGATGGATCCGGGCGTGATCGGCCGGCCGCTGGTGGTGCTCTCCAACAACGATGGCTGCATCGTGTCGCGCAGCGCCGAGGCCCGGGCCATGGGCATCCGCATGGGCCAGCCCTGGTTTCAGGTGCAGCGGGAGCTGGAGCGGCGGGGCGTGCTGGTGCGCAGCTCCAACTACGCCCTCTACGCCGACATGAGCCAGCGCCTGATGAGCGTGCTGGAGGAGTGGGTGGAGGAGCTCGAGATCTACTCGATCGACGAGGCCTTCGGCGTGCTGCATCGCCCCGCCGGCGGCGATCTCACGGACTGGGGCCGGCGCCTGCGCCACGACGTGCAGCGCCGGCTGGGACTGCCGGTGGCGGTGGGCATCGCCGCCACCAAGGTGCAGGCCAAGCTGGCCAACCGGCTGGCGAAGGCCGCCGGCGAGGGGTCGGGCGAGGGCGTGTTCGACCTGGGGGCGGTGGTCGATCCCGACCCCTGGCTGGAGGCGGTGGCGATCGAGGAGGTGTGGGGCATCGGCCGGCGGCTGGCCCGCTGGTGCCGCCTGCGCGGCATCGCCAGCGCCCGGGCCCTGCGCGACCTGCCCACCGGCGAGCTGCGGCGCCGCTGCGGCGTGGTGGGCGTGCGGCTGCAGCAGGAGCTGCGCGGCATCGCCTGCCTGCCGCTGGAGCGGCTGCCGGTGGCCAAGCGCGAAACCTGCGTGAGCCGAAGCTTCTCGCGGCCGATCGACAACCTGCCCCAGCTGCGCGAGGCGATCGCCACCTACACCTGCCGGGCCGCCGAGAAGCTGCGGCGCCAGCGTCAGCGGGCCGGTGCCCTCACGGTGTTCGTGCGCAGCAGCCCGTTCAACGGCACCAGCTTCTACGCCAACGCCGCCACCGCCAGCCTGCCGCTGGCCAGCCACGACAGCGCGGTGCTGCTGGCGGCGGCCCTGCCCCTGGCCGAGCGCCTGTTCAACCCCCACAAGCCCCTGCAGAAGGCCGGTGTGCTGCTGCAGCAGCTGCAACCGGAGACGCTGCTGCAGCACCATCTGCTGGTGCCCCAGAGCCCGGAGCAGCAGCGCCGCCGCCGGGCCCTGATGGCGGTGGTGGATGGGCTCAACCGCCGCTACGGCAGCGGCACGGTGCAGTGGGCCGCCTGCGGCCTGCACAGGCCCTGGGCGATGCGGCGCGGCCAGCTGTCACGGGCCGCCACCACCCGCCTCGCCGACCTGCCCGTGGTGCGCTCCGGCTGAGGCCAGGGCCGCTTCGATCATCGCCGCCGACACCGGGATCGTCTCCAGGGCATCGGCGTTGTCGAGGAAGGCCTCGAAGGAGGCGTAGCGGCGGATGCAGGGCTCGGCACCGGCCTGCTGGCAGGCCTCGGCCCAGCTCGGCGGGAGGGGGCGCAGCAGCCCGTAGGACTGCAGGGCCTCCTCGAGATCACCGCCGTCGCCGATGGCCTCGCCGTGCCAGAGCACCTCGAAGAAGGCCATCCGCCGCCTCACCCACCAATGCTGAAACCTTAGGCGGCGGGGCCGGAGCCCCCGGGGACCAGAGACTGTGCCGCCATCGGCCTGGCGGTGTCGGACGGGGCCGGCGCCACCTCCGCCAGACCGGTCCGGCGGTGGCCATCGAGCTGCTCGAGATAACGGCGCTCGCTGTAATACAGCTCCTGAAAGCGCAGGGCGTCGCCGTTGAGATCGGCGAACAGGGCCTCGATGCGCTGCTCCATGTCGCCCACAGACACCAATCCGGCCGTGGGAGCGCTGGGCTCACGCTCCTGGCCTCCCTCCTCCAGCAGGCGGGCGATGCAGCGCTCCAGGGTTTCCAGGCGCTGGCTGCTCCAGGCATCGAGCAGGTGGCGGCAGCGCTTGAGGCTGCGCTGGCGCTCCAGGGTGGCGGTGGCGCCGCGCAGCTGCAGCAGGGGCTGGGCCAGGGACAGACGCTGCAGCTCACTGGGCTCCAGCAGCGGCGTCAGCCGGCTCAGCAGCACACTCTCCTCCACCACCAGCTGGTGGCCCAGCAGGCGGGGCAGGTCGAGATCGGCCAGCTCATGGCCGGGATCGGCGCCACGGTTGATGGCCTCCAGGCGGCCGCCGCCCAGGTTGTCCTCCTCCAGGGCGCAGATGGCGGCCCAGAGCTGACGGTGGTGCACCAGGGCGAAGTCGTCCAGCTCCCGCTGCCGCAGTTCGGCGCGGATGGCGCCCCGATGGGCCGGGCAGTGCAGGTAGAGGCGCAGCACCTCCGCCTCGGCCCGCTCCCGCAGCCCCGCCTCGCCAGGCTGCTCCCAGCGGCGTGAGCGGCCATGCCAGCGTTCGCCCTTCACCTGCTGGCGCAGGTCGTCCTCCAGCTGCAGGGCGAGGCGGGCCTGGCCGCCGCTGAGCCGCTCGGCCACCTGCTGCAGGTAGTGGCTGCGCACGGCGCTCTGGGGCAGCTTGCCCAGCAACGCCACCAGGGCGGTGACGGCCTGCTGGAACTGGTCGGCTCTGGCCAGGTCGCGGCCGGCCAGCACCTGCTCGATCTGCCAGTCGAGCCAGAGGGGCGCCTGATCCAGCAGGGCGCGGTAATCGCCCGCACCCTGCTGCTGCAGGAACTCATCAGGGTCCTTGCCGGCGGGCAGGTGCAGCACCCGCAGCTCCACCTGCCCCTGCAGGGCCAGCTGCTCCACTTCGCCGATGGCCCGCTGGGCCGCCCGCACCCCGGCGCCGTCGCTGTCGAAGTTGAGGATCAGCCGGCGGCTGTCACTGCAACGGCACAGCTGGGTGATCTGCCGGCTGCTCAGGGCGGTGCCCAGGGCCGCAACAGCATTGGTGATGCCGGCGGCGTGCAGGGCGATCACGTCGAAATAGCCCTCCACCACCACGGCCCGGTCATCGCGGCGGATGGCGTCGGCGGCCCGGTCGAGGCCGAAGAGGTGCTGGCCCTTCTCGAAGACCTCGGTTTCCGGGGAATTGAGATATTTCGGCTCACCGCCATCGAGGCTGCGGCCACCGAAGCCGATCACCCGCCCCTGGCGGTCCTTGATCGGCACCATCACCCGGCCGCGGAAGCGGTCGTAGAAACCGCGGCTGTCCTGGGGACCGGCGCCCTTGCGCGGCACCACCAGCCCGGCCGCCTCCAGCAGCTCCGGGGCGAGGCCATGGGCCTGGCTGAGGTGCTGCAGCAGGCCATCCCAGCGGTCGGGGGCATAGCCGAGCTCGAAGGCCTCCAGGGTGGTTTCGCTGAGACGACGCTGCTGGCGCAGATAGGTCAGGGCCGCTTCCCCCTCCGGGGCGCGCAGCTGGCTGCGGAACCAGCCCGCGGCCAGGGCCAGCACCCGGTGCAGCTGCTCCCGGCGGGAGAGCTGCTGACGCAGCCGCTCCTGCTGGGGGCCATCGACGGTCTCCACCGGCAGCTGGTATTTGCGCGCCAGCTCCAGCACCACATCGCTGAAGCTCTGGCGCTGCAGTTCCATCAGGAACTTGATGGCGTTGCCGCCGGCCCCGCAGGAGAAGCAGTAATAGAACTGCTTGGCCGGCGACACCGTCATCGACGGCGACTTGTCGTCGTGGAAGGGACACAGCCCCACGAACTCCCGCCCCTTCTTCTTGAGCACCACGTGCTCGCCCACCACATCGACGATGTCGGCCCGCTCCTTGACGGCCTCGATCGTGCGGGGATGGAGGCGGGGCAGGCGCACGGTGGGGTGACTGGCGGCCCGCGGCCGGGTGGAGCGGCGCGGAGCTGGGGGATGTCCGATTCTGGTGGAGGGCAGCCGTCACTGCAGGAGGCGGGGGCCGCCCGCTTCTCCCCGCCTTGAGTTCCCGGTGACGCCGACGTCCGCAACCCGCCTGAGGGGCCCGGTGGCCTCGATGCTGCTGAGTGCCCTGAGCTTCTCGCTGATGGGCATCTGCGTGAAGCAGGTGGGCAGCCGCATCCCGGCGGCGGAGGTGGTGCTGGCGAGGGCGCTGGTGAGCCTGGCGCTGAGCTGGTGGCTGCTCAGGCGGGCGGGGATCAGCCCCTGGGGCCAGCGGCGCGGCCTGCTGATCTGGCGCGGCGCCATCGGCAGCGTGGCCCTGCTGTGCGTGTATGTGGCCCTGAGCGAGCTGCCCCTGGCCTCAGCCACCGTGCTGCAGTACCTCTACCCCACCTTCACGGCCCTGCTGGCCTGGCTGCTGCTGGGCGAGCGCGTCGGCCGCCAGGTGCTGGTGGCGGTGGCCCTGGGGTGGGCCGGTGTGCTGCTGGTGGCCCAGCCGGGCCAGCTGTTCGCAGCCACGGCAGCGGCCACCACCACCGCGGCGCTGCCACCCGGTGCGGTGCTGGTGGCCGTGGGCGGCGCCCTGGGCACCGCCGTGGCCTATGTGAGTGTGCGCACGCTGGCGGCCAGCGAACACCCTCTGGTGATCGTGTTCTATTTCCCCCTGGTTGCAGTGCCCCTGAGCCTGCCCCTGGTGCTGCTCAACCCGGTGCTGCCCACCCCGGTCGAACTGCTCTGGCTGCTGGGGGTGGGTCTGTTCACCCAGCTGGGGCAGGTGAGCCTCACCCGCGGACTCGTGGGTCTCCCTGCCGCCCAGGCCACGGCGATCAGCTACGCCCAGGTGGGCTTCGCCGGCCTGTGGGGCTGGCTGATCTTCGGGGAGGTGGTGGATGGCTGGACGGTGGCCGGTGCCGCCCTGGTGCTCGCCGCCACCCTGATCAGCCTCAGCAGCCGGCGGCCGGAACGGCCCGCAGCTCAGTCCTTGAGGGGCAGCGGATAGGTGAGCCAGGCCTGGGTGCTGCCGTCCGGGCTGCCGCTGGGACGGGCCAGCCGCCAGCTCTGGCCCCGCTCACCGCGCTGCAGGTAGAGCTCGAAGGGGCTGTCGACCCGGATCGGATCACCGCTCAGGCGCCAGTCGAACTGACCGGCCAGGCGCAGGCCGCGGGACTCACCGATGCTGACCGCCTGCTGCTCGGCCACCCGCACGCGGCTCACCTGCGGCGGAGCCTCGCCGTTCGGCTCCAGCTCCAGGGCCTGGGCGATGGCCCCCTGGGTGATCTGGATCTGCAGGGCCAGGGCACGCAGCAGCACCCCCCGGGGCGGCTGGGAGGTGCCGGCGCAGGCCGTGAGCGGCAGCAGCAGCAGCAGAGCCACCAGCGCTGCAGCCAGGGAGCGCGACAGGCGCAGTAGCGGCAGGCGCAGGCCGGCCGGCATGGGGAGCTGGGCAGGGAGCCACGGGGCGGGCACCATGGGCAGATTCCAAGTGCTCCCATGATCGGCTGGCTGCAAGGAGAACTTGCCGATCCCTGGCAGCAGGACAAGCGCTGCGGACTGCTGCTGGTGTGCCAGGGCGTGGGTTACGAGGTGCAGGTGAGCGTGCGCCAGTGGCAGCTGCTGCCGGCGCCGGGCAGCCGGCTGACCCTGCACATCCACCAGGCCGTGCGGGACGACGGCTGGACCCTCTACGGATTCAGCGAGCGGGGGGAACGGGATCTGTTCCGGGAACTGGTGGCGGTGAGCGGTGTGGGGCCGCAGATGGCCCTGGGGCTGCTGGGCTGCCTGGAGCGCGAGCAGCTTGTTCAGGCGATCGTGCAGACCGATCTGCGGCGGCTGTGTCAGGCGCCTGGGGTGGGGCGACGCACAGCCGAGCGCCTGGCGGTGGAACTGCGCAGCCGTCTGCAGCAGCGCTTCGGTGGGGCGCTGGGTGCCGACCCCGATGACGACGCCCTGGCGCCCCTGAGTCCCCAGCTCAGCGACAACCACCGCGACGAGGTGCAGCTGACGCTGGCGGCGCTGGGCTACGAGGTGCTCGAGATCCACAGGGCGCTGCGGGCCGTGGCCCGGCAGGAGGCCGCCGGTGCCGAATCCCCCCCCTGGGCGGCTGACGACTGGATCCGCGAGTGCCTGCGCTGGCTGTCCCGCCAGGCCGCCTGAGCCCGCCGCCGCCAGGGCGGGCGATGGGATTCACCCCTGACGGTGGGGCGGTAATGTGAGCCATTGCCACGCCGGATTGCCGTGCGGGGCCAGGGATTTCGGCTCAGGGCCCA
>JBFLKL010000224.1:0-3033 GCA_040883175.1 Synechococcaceae cyanobacterium
AAGCCCTGGGACGTGGCCTACTGGGCCGAGAAGCTGCGCCAGGAGAGCTTCGAGCTCGACAGCGAGGCCCTGCGGCCCTGGTTCCCGCTGGAGCAGGTGCTGCAGGGCCTGTTCGGGCTCTGCCAGCGGCTGTTCGACATCCGCATCGTGGCCACCGAGGCCGGTGAGGCTCCCACCTGGCACCCGGATGTGCGCTACTTCCGCGTGCTCGACGGGGCCAGCGGCGCTCCGCTGGCGGCCTTCTATCTCGATCCCTACAGCCGCCCCGGCAGCAAGCGCGGTGGCGCCTGGATGGACGAGTGCCTGGGCCGCACCAACACCCGCGCCGGTGAGCCGGTGCTGCCGGTGGCTTACCTGATCTGCAACCAGAGCCCACCGGTGGGGACGACCCCCAGCCTGATGACCTTCGAGGAAGTGGAAACCCTCTTCCACGAGTTCGGCCACGGCCTGCAGCACATGCTCACCACCGTGGAGCGTCCCCAGGCCGCGGGCATCAGCAACGTGGAGTGGGATGCGGTGGAGCTGCCCAGCCAGTTCATGGAGAACTGGTGCTACGACCGCACCACGCTGATGGGCATGGCCCGCCACTGGCAGACGGGAGAGCCGCTGCCGGAGGCCGAGTACCAGAAACTGCTGGCCGCCCGCACGTTCATGGGCGGCACGGCCACCCTGCGCCAGGTGCACTTCGCCCTCACCGACCTGCGCCTGCACAGCCAGTGGACCCCCGACGGCGATCGGAGTCCGGAACAACTGCGGCGGGAGGTGGCGCGCACCACCACGGTGCTGGAGCCGATCCCCGAGGACGCCTTCCTCTGCTCCTTCAGCCACATCTTCGCCGGCGGCTACTCGGCTGGCTACTACTCCTACAAGTGGGCCGAGGTGCTCAGCGCCGATGCCTTCAGTGCCTTCGAGGACGTGGGGCTCGACGATGAGGAGCAGGTGGTGGCCACGGGCCGCCGCTTCCGCGACACGGTGCTCAGCCTCGGCGGCAGCCGCTCGCCGGCTGAGGTGTTCCAGGCGTTCCGCGGCCGTGCGCCCAGCCCCGAGGCCCTGATCCGCCACTCCGGACTGGCCAGCCGCCCGGCCTGACCCCCTGACCACGGTCTGCGGTCAGGGCCGCAGCAGCTCCTGCACGATCGGCTCCAGGGCGACGGGACTGGTGATCAGCTGCTGGTGGTGCCACACCGGCAGCTGGTGGCGGGGGCCCCGGGGCAGCACGCCGGTCCAGCTCGGCACCACCATCTGATCGCTCAGGCACCAGAAACTGGTGCACTCCACGCCCTCCAGGCCGTCGGAATCGCTGTTGAGCCGCTCCAGCAGGGGGCTGCCGGGGCGCAGATCGGCCACGGTGGCCAGCCAGCGCCGGGGCCAGGGCAGGGCCAGCAGGCTGCCCTGCTGCGGACTGCCCACACTGATGAAGCGGCGGGTCCGCTCCCGTGCTCCCAGCAGCTGGATCCAGGTGCGCGCGATCACCCCACCCAGCGAGAAACCGAGCACGTCCACCGTCTGATCGGGGCCGAAGGCGTCATTGACGGCCTGATCCAGCTCCGCGGCCAGCTCCAGCACCGGCCGCTCCCCCAGGCCGTGCTCGAGATGGGGCAACAGCACGGGGTCGCGGCGCCCATCGAGGCGCTGCTGCAGCCGCCGGAACAGCCCGGGAGTGTCCCACAGACCATGCACCAGCACCAGCGGCGGCGCACCGCCGCTGGTGCCGGTGTCCTCGCCGGACGGCGCGGGGGATGGTTCGGAGGATGGGGCGGAGGACAACGGAGGAGACAGCTGGGATGGGGGCGGCAGGGGGTCCCGGACCGCGATCCGACAGGCCCCGTCCCCGCCAGGCCAGGATGGCGCCATGAGCGGCAGCGTCCACACCCCCTGCGCTGGCGGCCCCCTGCGGGCCATCGCCGAGGCCTTCGCCATCGCCGGCCCGGTGGGGCAGCTGACACCTCTTGGCAACGGCAACGTCAACGACACCTACCGGGTGGAGGCCGCCGACGGCCGGCTCTATGTGCTGCAGCGGCTGAACACCGAAGTGTTTCCGAGGCCGGAGCTGGTGATGGACAACATCTCCCGCCTCGGCGACCACGTGGCCGGCCGGCCGCTGACCCTGGAGCGCAGCGGGCGGGCCTGGGAACTGCCCCGGCTGGTGCCCACGCGCGCCGGAGGCGGTCGCTGGCTGCGGCGCGACGGTCAGGCCTGGCGCCTGCTCACCCACATCGGCGATGCCGTGGCCCACGACACGGTGCAGGACGCCGGCCATGCCCGCGAGGTTGGGCGTGCCCTGGGGCGCTTCCACCTCCTGATCCACGACCTGCCCTGCGAGCAGCTTGCCGACACGCTCGAGGGCTTCCATGTGACCCCGCGCTACCTGGCGGTCTACCAGCAGCTGCTGGAGACGCACGGGCTCGGCAGGGGCTGCGAGGAGAGCCGCTGGTGCCGGGCCTTTGTGGAGCAGCGGCAGGGGCTGGTGCCGGTGCTGGAGCGGGCCCGCGAGCAGGGGCTGCTGCGGCTGCGGCCCATCCACGGCGATCCCAAGGTGAACAATGTGCTGCTGGATCGCCGCAGCGGCGAGGCGGTGGCGCTGGTGGATCTGGACACGGTGAAGCCGGGGCTGGTGCAGTACGACATCGGCGACTGCCTCCGCTCCGGCTGCAACCCGGCCGGCGAGGAGGCCGCCGACCCGACGGCGGTGCGCTTCGATCTCGAACTGTGCCGGCCGATGCTCGGCGGATACCTGGAGCAGGCACGTCCCTGTCTCAGCGACGCCGACCTCGACCACATCGCCGTGGCGGTGCGCCTGATCGCCTTCGAGCTCGGCCTGCGCTTCTTCAGCGATCACCTGGCCGGCGACCGCTACTTCAAGTGCCGCCACCCCGGGCACAACCTGGAGCGCGCCCTGGTGCAGTTCCGGCTCACCGAGAGCATCGAGGCCCAGGACGGGGCGATCCGGGAGCTGGTGGAGGAGCTGCGGTGAGCTCCGCAGCTGCGGCAGGGGGCACTGGCAGCGCCGGCGGCGGCCTGGTGCTGGTGGCC
>JBFLKL010000225.1:0-2662 GCA_040883175.1 Synechococcaceae cyanobacterium
CACCACGGCTCGCTAGCGTCATGTGACAACCTCCGATCCGGCATGCCCACCTCTGGTCACCCCTGGCGCCGAGGTTGGCAGGGCAGGGCCCTGACCACCCTTGTGCTGGCCGGGGCCCTGCTGGGCCCCGGCCCGGCCCGGGCGATCGAGGAGGTGATCATCGAGTTTCCCCTGCTCGATCTCGAGGTGATGGTGCGGGTGCCGGAGCTGGAGGATCCAGCCCTGCTCCGCCGGGGCACCAGCGATCTGGCCGAACTCGACCGGGCCAGCCGCGGAGCGCTCGGCCCGAAGCTGGCCGAGGTGTTCAACCGGCCGGTGCCGATGGGGCTGGTGAACATCGCCGACGGGTCGGTGGGCTCGCCGCTGCTGGAGCAGGCGTTGCTGGTGCTCTCCACCCTGGGCACGGTGGAAGGCGCGGATCAGGAGTTCACCGGTGCCGAGCTGCAGGCGGCCCTGCAGGCGGCCGCGGCCAATGGTGAACCGACGCTGCTGTCGCTGATCAAGGCGATTCCCGGCGATCGGGTGCGCTTCAACCTCGGGCGGATCCGCGTCGTGAGCGAGCAGATGCTGGCCCAACGCCGCCGCAGTGACGCGCTGATCGCGCAGGTACCCCCCGCCCGGGTGCCTCCGGCGGCGGCCCCGGCGGCGCTGCCGGTGCGGCGGACCGAGCTGAAACTGCCCGTCGAGCACCGCGACGGCCCCCTCGATCTGGTGCTGCTGCGTCCTGCCGAGGGCGCCAACGGCCGGCTGGTGCTGATCTCGCACGGCCTGTGGGACGCTCCCAGTTCCTTCGAGGGCTGGGGGCGTCGCCTGGCGGCTGCCGGCTACACGGTGGCACTGCCCCGGCATCCCGGCAGTGACCAGCAGCAGCAGCGGGAGGTGCTGCGTGGTGAGCTGCCGCCGCCCTCACCCCAGGAACTGCTGTTGCGGCCGCAGGACCTGAAGGCGGTGACCGATGCCGCCGCCGCCGGTCGACTGGATGCCGGCCCCCTGAACACCGAGCAGGTGGTGGTGATCGGCCATTCCTGGGGCGCCACCACGGCGCTGCAGGTGGCGGGGTTGCCCACCAGCAGTTCCAGGCTGCGCGCGCGCTGCGACGACCTCGATGATCCCGAGCGCAACCTCAGCTGGACGCTGCAGTGCAGCTGGCTGGAGGCGGCCGAGCTGGCGGGACTGGGAGATCGCCGGGTGATCGCTGCGGTGGCCGTGAGCCCGCCTGTGGCCCTGCTGTTCCCGGAAGGGTCGGGCCGTCAGCTGCATGCCCGCGTGCTGATGGTGAGCGGCAGCCGCGACTGGGTGGTGCCGCCCGACCCCGAGGCCGTGAAGCCGATCTCCCGGGGCGGCACCACCAGCCTCGGCCACCGCCTGGTGCTGGCCCAGGGCGGTGACCACTTCAACCTGCGGCCCGGCGAGAGCGCCGATGGCGGGGTGCTCGGCAGTCTGATGCTGGCCTGGACGGAGGGAGCCTTTGCTGCCGGCGAAGCGGCCAGACCCTTCGAAGGGGCTCCCGACCTGCTGGCGGACGCCCCTGGCTGGGGACATGCCGTGATTCCCCTGGTGGATGTCAGCGAACACCTGCAGGTCGAGTGACCTGGAGGCCGGGTCAGTCGCGCTGCCAGTGGCAGCGCAGCATCGCTCCCTGCTCGCCGTAGGGCGCGTCGAGGCTGCCGCCGTAGGCGGCCTCGATGGCCTTGCCGATGGCGCGGGTGATGTGGGTGCCCGTGAAGCTCAGCTCCACGGTGTGAGCCGCTGCCTCGCCCAGGCCCGCATCGCCGGTGTCGACGGCGATCAGCCGCTCCAGTGGCCGCTCGCTGCGGATGCGGGCCTCGGTGTTGTTCACCAGGCGCATGATCTCCTCACAGTGGCTGGCCACGAAGCCGCCGCTGAGGGTGAGCAGGCCGGCCGGCAGGCCGTCCTGGATCCGCGCGCAGGCCGGGCAGCGGTGTGGGGTGGCCTCAGGTTCCGGCGTTTCCCAGCACCAGCGGCCCTTGCGGTACGACGCCTGACAGTCGGGGCAGACCGCCGGCTCGGCGATCTTGGCGTCCTCGCGGTAGGGGTCGCCGCGATGGGCGTCGGTGTTCAGACCATCGTGGCGGGGTTGGTGGGTCGCGCTGCGACCGGCGTACAGCTGGCTCATGGTGAACTCCTGCTCCCTTCAACCTCTCTCTAGCCAGGGAGAGGAACGCCAGCCACGCCGGATCCCCGCCACCGTTCTGTGCCCTAAAGCCCTTGCGACGACTGGGTTTGACTCGTGACAGCCGTGCAGGTTGAGAGCTGCCGTGCGCAGCATGGCCATGGCCCCAGCGCCATTGCCCCGGTAGCGGTGGGCATCTTCATGGAGCTGGGTGTCGCGGATCCAGTGCCAGCCCTCAATGCTCCAGCGGTCCCGCACCAGTCGCAGCAGGGCTTCTGGGGTGGTGCGCAGGCTGCTCAGAAACAGGTGCGTGGCCTGGAACGGCTGACCGTCGCGGCTGCCGGTGGCCACCACCTCCACGATCCAGCCGGTGCCGATCCAGGCCTCTGCGATGTGCTCCGGTGCCTGTTTGGCGCGCAGAGTCCAGGTGATGGTGCGCCCGTGGCTGATCTCGTGATCCGTTGCCACAAAAGGGATCCTGCGCTTGCCCTGGAACTGGCTGCGGATCTGGCGATGCAGCGTTTTCTG
>JBFLKL010000226.1:0-4238 GCA_040883175.1 Synechococcaceae cyanobacterium
CCAGGAGCCGTGAAGAACTGTTACCGCCTGCAAGGGGGGACCACGGCCTTGGCACAGAATGATTCGGCGATCGGCGCGAGTCGATCACTCCCTTAACCCACCGGATACCGGTCACCGTCAAGGCGACCGCTTGTTTCGAGGCAGAACTGCATGAGCATCGTCTCCAACTCGATCATCAACGCGGACGCCGAAGCCCGCTATCTCAGCCCTGGCGAACTCGACCAGATCAAATCCTTTGTGGCCGCTGGCCAGCGCCGGGTGCGCGTCGCCCAGGTGCTCAGCGAAAGCCGCGAGCGGATCGTCAAGGCCGCAGGTGCCGCGCTCTTCCAGCGCCGCCCCGACGTCATCTCTCCCGGAGGCAGTGCCTACGGCGAGGAGATGACCGCGTCGTGCCTTCGCGACATGGACTACTACCTGCGCCTGGTGACCTACGGGGTCGTGGCCGGGGATGTGACCCCCATCGAAGAGATCGGCATCATCGGTGCCAAGGAGATGTACCGCTCCCTGGGTGTGCCCCTCGATGCCATGGCCGAGTCCGTGCGGGAGATGAAGAACGCCGCCCTGGGCCTGCTCACCGGCGCTGACGCCGAAGAGGCCGGCTTCTACTTCGACTACGTCGTCGGCGCCCTCTCCTGAGGCTGCCTCTCTCCCCATCCCCAGCCACCACAGACGGATTCATGCAAGACGCGATCACCAACGTCATCAACCAGGCCGACGTTCAGGGCCTCTACCTCGACGGCTCAGCCATGGGCCGCCTTGAGCAGTACTTCGCCAGCGGTGAGCTTCGGGTCCGCGCTGCCGCCTCCATCAGCGCCAACGCCTCGGCCATCATCAAGGAGGCCGTCGCCAAGTCGCTGCTCTATTCGGACATCACCCGTCCGGGCGGCAACATGTACACCTGCCGCCGGTACGCCGCCTGCATCCGCGACCTCGACTACTACCTGCGGTACGCCACCTACGCCATGCTGGCCGGCGACACCTCCATCCTTGATGAGCGGGTGCTGAACGGTCTCAAGGAGACCTACAACTCCCTGGGTGTGCCCATCGGCGCCACCGTGCAGTCGATCCAGGCCATGAAGGAGGTCACCGCCTCCCTGGTGGGCCCCGATGCCGGCCGTGAGATGGCTGTCTACTTCGACTACATCTGCTCCGGCCTGGGCAACTGATCCGGCCACAAGCCCAACCCTCGGATCCCAGCCATGCGCCTGTTCAAGATCACGGCATGCATCCCCGCACCGGAAAAGACCCGCACCCAGAGGGAGTTGCAGAACACCTTCTTCACCAAGTGGGTCCCTTTCGAGAGCTGGTTCGCTGAGCAGCAGCGAATCATGAAACAGGGGGGCAAAATCCTGAAGGTGGAACTGGTCACCGGACGCCCCCAGGTGAACGTGGGCAACTAACTGACCACCCCGTCTGCTTCCGCAGTCCTCCGCCCGGCCGATGGCCGGGCTTTTCTGTGGACAGCCCCCTTCACTGACTCCTCCCCCTCACTGACGGCCCCGGGACTCGACAACCCAGCCCCTGGCGCGGCTGAATGGGGTCACGTCCCGGCCACCGTGCCAATGGCACCTTGAGCATCACTGTTCTGCGCCCCAAGGATTCCAAAACGTCCTCAAAGTCCCCCTCCGAGCGGTTGGGAGCTGCCCTGCGGGGTCTGCTGCCCTGGCCGTGGGAGGCCTGGCCCGCCGAAGCCCGACTGTTGCTCGGCCTGGTCGGCCTCTGGAGCGTGCTTGGACTGCTCGTGCTGGCCTCCGCCAGCTGGTGGGTGGCCACACGGGAGATGGGTGACGGCGCCTACTACCTCAAGCGGCAGGTGATCTGGATGGTGGCGAGCTGGGGACTGCTCCTGCTGGGGGTTCGCACCCATCTGCGCCGCTGGCTGCAACTGGCTCCCATGGCGTTGCTGGTGGGGTGCCTGCTGGTGGCTGCCACCCTGGTGGTGGGCAGCACGGTGAACGGGGCCAGCCGCTGGCTGGTGCTCGGGCCAGTGCAGCTGCAGCCCTCCGAACTGATCAAGCCCTTCGTGGTGCTGCAGGGGGCTGCCCTGTTCGCGCACTGGCGGCGCATCGGCCTCGACCAGAAGCTGCTCTGGCTTGGGGTGTTCGGACTGCTGATCCTGATGATCCTCAAGCAGCCCAACCTCAGCACCGCCGCCCTCACCGGACTGCTGCTCTGGCTGATGGCCCTGGCCGCCGATGTGGGGCTTCCCCTGCTGCTCGGGGCTGCAGCCGGCGGCAGCCTGCTGGGAGCGGCAAGCATCTCGATCAACACCTACCAACGCATGCGGGTGGTGTCCTTCCTCGATCCCTGGCGCGATGCCCAGGGCGATGGTTACCAGCTGGTGCAGAGCCTGCTGGCCATCGGCTCAGGCGGTCTCTTCGGCGAAGGCTTCGGCCTGTCGACCCAGAAACTTCAGTACCTGCCCATCCAGAGCACGGACTTCATCTTCGCTGTGTTTGCCGAGGAGTTCGGCTACGTGGGTTCGCTGGTGCTGCTGCTGTTCCTGCTGCTCTTCGGTTTCGTGGGACTGAGGGTGGCCCTGAGCTGTCGCAGCAACCAGCACCGCCTGGTGGCCATGGGCTGCACCACCCTGCTTGTGGGCCAGTCGATCCTCAACATCGCCGTGGCGAGTGGCGCCATGCCCACCACCGGTCTGCCGCTGCCGCTGATCAGCTACGGCGGCAATTCCCTGATGGCCAGCCTGCTCATCTGCGGCCTGCTGATCCGCTGTGCCCTGGAATCCGGCGGACTGGTGTCCGTCAGCCGCGTCAGCCGTCGTCGCCGGCCCGCCTCAGGCCGATAGGCTGGACCGATGAGTTCGCTCGGATTGGCCCTGTCCTTCTGGACCCTGTCCGACTGGACCCTGATCCTCAGCGATCTGGCCCAGCAGAGCGAGGCCCTGCTGCAGCGATCCCTCACCGCACCCGGTCCTGGGACCCTGGCCGTGGTGTTCGCCGGTGGCCTGCTGACCAGCCTGGGGCCGTGTTCCCTGTCGCTGCTGCCTGTGACCCTGGCCTATCTGGCTGGCTTCGGCGGCAGCGAGGAGGGATCCAGAGACGCCGGCGAAGCCCGGAACCTGGCGGCCTCCGCACCCTGGCTGCGCAGCCTCTGCTTCGCCGGTGGCATCGTCAGTGCGCTGGTGCTTCTGGGTCTGGCCAGTGGCCTGCTGGGCCGCCTCTACGGCCAGATTCCCGGACTGGTGCCCACCCTGGTGGCCGTGCTGGCCCTGGTGATGGGTCTGAATCTGCTGGGACTCCTGCGCCTGCCCCTGCCCGCAGGACCGGATCCGGAACGCTGGCGCCAGCGGGTGCCGGCTCCCCTGGCTCCCCTGGCAGCCGGTCTGGCCTTCGGTCTGGCGGCGACACCCTGCACCACCCCGGTGCTGGCTGTTCTTCTCGGCTGGATGGCCCAGACGGGCCGCCCCCTCTCCGGCATGCTGATGCTCACCTGTTTCGGTGCAGGGCAGGTGCTGCCGTTGCTCCTGGCCGGCACCGCCGCGGCCAGTCTGCCCAGCCTGCTCCAGCTGCGGCGGGCCGGGCAGTGGGTACCGCCCATCAGTGGGGCTGTGCTCGTGACGACCGGCGTGCTCACGCTGGTGGCCAACTGGTCGTGATCCGGGACCCCGAACACCAGCAGCGATGACCTCCTCCGCCTCCAGGTCCCTCACGCGCGTGGCGGCCTGGATCTCCGACCTGCGTCTGGCCATCGGCCTGCTGGTGGTGATCGCCATCGCCAGCGCCATCGGCACGGCCATCCCACAGCAGGAGCCGGAGAGCCTTTACCACCAGCTCTATGACAATCAGCCCTGGCTCGGGCTCCTCGATGCCGACCGGCTGCTGGGCCTTCAGCTCGATCATGTGTACTCCAGCAGCTGGTTCCTCGGCCTGCTGGCCTGGCTCGGGCTGTCGCTGCTGCTCTGCAGCTGGCGACGGCAGTGGCCTGCCCTCCAGGGGGCGTTGCGCTGGATCGACTACCGCTCGCCGCGCCAGCTGAGCAAGCTGAGCGTGGCCCAGACCCTCCTGGCCGAGGACGCCGGCGCCAGCCTGACCCGGCTGGAGCTGCTGCTGCGGCAGCAGGGCTGGCAGGTGCAGCGCCATCCCGACCGCCTGGTGGCCCGACGGGGTGTGGCCGGGCGCGTGGGCCCCCTGCTGGTGCATGCCGGCCTGGTGGTGCTGCTGGTGGGTGCCGCCTGGGGCGCGCTGGGCGGGCAGCGGGCGGAGCAGTTTCTGGCTCCCGGC
>JBFLKL010000227.1:0-11478 GCA_040883175.1 Synechococcaceae cyanobacterium
CCAGGTTCTGGGCGCCGAGGCAGAGGATCAGCAGCAGCAGCAGGCCGCCGCCGAGGCTGGCCAGCAGCAGTCGCGCGCGCAGCAGCATGGCGCCTGGCAGGGGTGGCGGGGGCGGGTCGAGTCTGCCGCCTCAGGGGTCGGGCGCCACCCCACTCCCCGGCTCCCCGTGCAGCAGGGCGTAGAGGGCCCGGCGGCTGTGGCCGCTGCGCTCGGCCAGCTGGCGGGCGGCATCACGGCTGCTGAGCCCGCCGGCCACCAGCCGCTCCAGTTCGTGGCGCAGGGCCTCGCCGTCCCAGGCCGGCGGCTGGGCGGGGGGGGCACCGCCCAGCACCAGGGTGCATTCCCCCAGCGGCGGCACGCGGCGGAAGTGCTCCAGCGCTGCGCCCACCGTGGGGCCCACCTGCTGCTCGTGGCGCTTGGTGAGCTCGCGCGCCACCCGCAACGGCCGATCCCCCAGCACCGCCAGCAGATCCTCCAGCAGCTCCAGCAGCCGGTGCGGGGCCTCGAACAGCACCAGGGTGCGCTCCTCGCCCGCCAGCTCCTGCAGCCGCGCTCGCCGCTGGCTGCCCCTGGCGGGCAGGAAGCCCTCGAAGCAGAACCGTCCGCTGGGCAGGCCGCTGCTCACCAGGGCGGTGGTGACGGCGCTGGGGCCGGGCACGCAGATCACCGGCAGTCCGGCCTCGCGGGCGGCGGCCACCAGGGCTTCGCCGGGGTCGGAGATGCCGGGCAGGCCGGCGTCGCTGATCACCGCCACCGCCTCACCGGCGCCCAGGGCCGCGAGCAGCTCGGGGATGCGGCGGGCCTGGTTGTGCTGGTGGAAGCTGGTGAGCCGCGGCCGACGCTGCTGCCCGTCCTGGTCCCGGTCGCGCAGCCCGAGCTGCTGCAGCAGCAGGCCGCTGCGGCGGGTGTCCTCGCAGGCGAGGCGATCCACGCCGGCCAGCACCTGGCGAGCCCGGGGGCTGAGGTCGCCGAGGTTGCCGATCGGTGTGCCCACCAGATACAGCACCCCCGGTGCCGGTTCCTGCGACTGGGACACCGGGCTCCTGCACAATGCAGCCCTCAGTCTGTTGCCGATGGCCGACCCCTCGTCCGCGCCTTCCTCTGCACCCCTGGCGCTGCCCTCCGGCATCGCACTGGAGGCCCTGCTGGCCGAACTGCGGCGGCTCAGCTGGGGGGCGGCGGACATCCTGCGGGCCTACGGCCGCGGCGAACAGCCGCCCTACGGCTTCCCCAGGGCCCTGAGCGTGGATGCGGGCGGCGAAGGGCCTGTGAGCGCGGCCGATCTGGCGGTGAACCGCTGGCTGCTCGATGGGCTGGGCCAGGCCTTCCCCACGGCCGACTGGACCCTGCTGAGCGAGGAGACCGCCAAGGAGCAGCTCACCGCCGGGGAGCCCCTGGCGGGCGACTGGCTGTGGATCCTCGATCCCCTGGATGGCACCAAGGACTTCCTGCAGGGCACCGGCGAGTACGCCGTGCATCTGGCCCTGGCCCATCGCGGCATGCCGGTGCTTGGGGTGGTGCTGCTGCCGGAGATGGAGCAGCTGTGGCTGGGGATCACCGAGGCGCTGGCCGGTGAGCCAGGCCAGGCCTGGTGTGAGAACCGCGCCGGCGGGCGCACACCGGTGCGCTTCAGCGCGCGGCGGCGGCTGGATGAGCTGGTGCTGGTGGCGAGCCGCAACCACCGTGACGCGCGCCTGGAGCAGCTGCTGGAGGCGCTTGCGCTCGGAGACACCAGGGCGATCGGCAGCGTGGGCGGCAAGGTGGCCACGATCCTGCGCGGTGAAACCGATCTGTATGTGTCGCTGTCGGGCCGGAGCGCCCCGAAGGACTGGGACATGGCCGCCCCCCATGCCGTGCTGCAGGCCGCCGGCGGGGCCTTCACCCACGCCGACGGCCGTGCGCTCACCTACAACAGCGGCGATGTCCGCCAGGCCGGTTGCCTGATCGCCAGCCACGGGCCCGCCCACACGGAGCTGTGCGAGCGGGCGGCGGCGGCGATGGCCGTGATCGATCCCGGCTTTGCGGTGTGATCAGACCGGCAGCGGGGTGTCCGGCTGGGGCACACCGCGCAGGGTGAGGTTGATGCGGCCGCGGTTGTCGATCTCGCGCACCCGCACCGTCACCTGATCGCCCACGTTGACCACGTCCTCCACCTTCTCCACCCGGGCTTCCGAGAGCTGGGAGATGTGGATCATGCCCTCCTTGCCGGGCAGGATCTCCACGAAGGCGCCGATCGGGATCACCCGGGTGACGCCGCCGGTGAACACCTCGCCCTCCGAGACGCGGCGGGTGAGGCCCTCGATGATGCGCTGGGCCTCCTCGGCGGCGGCACCGTCGTGGCTGGCGATGGTCACCACGCCGCCGTCCTCGATGTCGATCTTGGTGTTGGTGCGCTCGGTGATGCCCTTGATCGTGCGGCCGCCGGGACCGATCACGGTGCCGATCAGTTCCGGATCGATGCGGAAGCTGAGCAGGCGGGGGGCGTGGGGGCTCAGCACCTCGCGGGGCTTGTCGATCGCCTCGAGCATCTTCTCGAGGATGTGCAGGCGGGCGGGACGGGCCTGGTTCACGGCCTCGGCCACGGTGCTCACCGCCAGGCCGGTGATCTTCATGTCCATCTGCAGGGCGGTGATGCCCTTCTCGGTGCCGGCCACCTTGAAGTCCATGTCGCCGAGGAAGTCCTCGATGCCCTGGATGTCGGTGAGGATGCGCACCTCGTCACCCTCCTTGATCAGGCCCATGGCGGCGCCGCTCACCGGCGCCTTGAGGGGCACGCCGGCATCCATCAGCGCCAGGGTGCTGCCGCACACCGAGCCCATGGAGGTGGAGCCGTTGGAGCTGAGGCACTCCGACACCACGCGCAGCACGTAGGGGAAGGATTCCTTCGGTGGCAGCACGGGGATCAGGGCCCGCTCGGCCAGGGCGCCGTGGCCGATCTCGCGCCGGCCGGGACTGCGCATCGGCTTGGTCTCGCCGGTGGAGTAGGGCGGGAAGTTGTAGTGGTGCAGGTAGGTCTTCTCGCCGGACGGGTTGAGGTCGTCCATCTCCTGGGCGTCGCTCGGGGTGCCGAGGGTGGCGCAGGAGAGCACCTGGGTGAGGCCGCGCTGGAACAGGGCCGAGCCATGCACCCGCTTGGGCAGAACGCCGGCGGCGGCCTGGATCGGGCGCACCTGATCGAGGCTGCGGCCGTCCACGCGCTTGCCCTCGCTGAGGATCTGGCCGCGCATCAGCTGCTTGGTGAGGCTCTTGAAGCCGTTGCCCAGGGCCTTGCCGGCGGCGGCCACCCGGATCGGGTCGTCGTCGGGGAGGGCGGCGATCTTCTCGCTCACCTGGGCCTTGATGGCATCGAGGCGGGCGTCGCGCTCCTCCTTGCTGAGCTCGAAGTGCTTGAGCACCTCACCGATCGCCGCGGTGCACTCCTGCTCGAGAAAGCCGGGCAGGGTGGGATCGGCAGGGTGCGGTTCCGGGATCACCTGCTCGATGCCCAGATCCTTGAGCAGGGCCTGCTGGGCCTTGATCAGTTCACATACCGCTTCGTAGCCGAAGTCGATGGCTTCGATCACATCCTGCTCGGGCAGCTGGTTGGCGCCCGCTTCCACCATGATCACGCCCTGGGGTGTGCCGGCCACCACCAGATCGAGCTCGGAGCGCTCGATCTCGCGGTAGCTGGGGTTGAGGATGAAGTCGTCGCCCAGCAGGCCCACGCGCACGGCGGCCATGGGGCCGTGGAAGGGGATCTTCGCCAGCAGGGTGGCCATCGAGGCGCCGGTGACCGCGAGCACATCGGGTGGCACGCGCTCATCGAGCGACAGGCAGGTGGCCACGATCTGCAGGTCGTCGCGCATCCAGCCCGGGAACAGGGGCCGCATCGGCCGGTCGATCAGCCGGCAGGTGAGGGTGGCCCGCTCGGGGGGACGGCCCTCGCGGCGCATGAAGCTGCCGGGGATGCGACCGGCGGCGTACAGCCGCTCCTCGTAGTCGCAGATCAGGGGCAGGAAGTCGATGCCTTCACGACCTCCGGAGCGGGTGGCGGTGACCAGCACCGACGTGTCGCCGCATTCAATCATCACCGAGCCGCCGGCCTGGGGGGCGAAGCGGCCGGTGGTCAGCCGGATCTCCCGACCATCGAAGGAGATCGACTGAGTTTGTCCTTGCACGTTGGCTTATCTCTTTTTGTCGGATGTGATTCTCGCATCCGGCCTCACCGGGTGGGTGAGGCCGGAGCTGTGGGGGCCTGGATCACCAGGACGACTTGACCACTCCGGGCAGCTCGCCCTTGTGGGCCCGCTCCCGCAGCTGGTTGCGGCAGAGGCCGAAGTCGCGATACACGCCGCGGGGCTTGCCGGTGGCCCAGCAGCGGTTGCGGACGCGGCTGGGAGCGCTGTTGCGGGGCAGGTTCTGGATCTTGCGGTGGATCTCCAGACGCTGCATCGGATCGCTGGCGGCCTCGAAGGCCTCCTTGAGGGCAGCGCGCTTGGCGGCGAAGCGTTCCACCATCTTCTTGCGCTTCACGTCGCGCGCAATCATCGACTTCTTCGCCATGCGGCTGGAGAACCTGGGTGTGCAGAGCCATCCACCATACCGCTAGGGAGCGCCGGTGGGGCACAGCTCGGCAATCGGGCAGCCGGGGCAGTCGGGTTTGCGGGCGCGGCAGACGGCGCGGCCGTGGAAGATCAGGCGGATCGAGAGGTTCTGCCACTCGGCCTGGGGCACCAGGCGCATCAGGTCGGGCTCGATCTGGCGGGGCTCGCTGCCGCGGCTGAGGCGCAGGCGCTGGGCCAGGCGGCACACGTGGGTGTCCACGGTGACGCCGGCGTTGATGCCGTAGGCCCAGGCCAGCACCACCGAGGCCGTCTTGCGGGCCACGCCGGGCAGCGTCAGCAGCTCCTCCATCGTGCGCGGCACCTGCCCGCCGTGGCGTTCGATCAGCAGCCGGGAGGCGGCCACGATGTTCTTCGCCTTGTTGCGGAAGAAGCCGGCGGATCTCACATAGGGCTCCACCTCGGCCGGCGTGACCGCGGCGGCGGCGGCGGCATCGGGGAAGCGGGCGAACAGGGCCGGGGTGATCAGGTTCACCCGCTCGTCGGTGCACTGGGCCGAGAGCATGGTGGCCACCAGCAGCTCGTAGGGCGTGCGCCAGTCGAGCGAGCAGGTGGCGTGGGGGTAGAGCTCGCCGAGGCGCTCCAGGATCAGGGGCGCGCGGGTGCGGGCGCTGGCGAAGCGCGGCATGGGGGGCGGGCAGTGGCGCGGGCGGGATCAGCGGGCGAGCAGCTGCTGCACCGCCGGCAGCTGGGAGGTGTCCTTGACGATCAGCACCAGGCTGAGGCCCACGAGGAACACGAAGCCCGACTGCATGAAGGCCATCTGGAAGCGCTCGGGCAGGGGCCGGCCGCGCAGGCCCTCGAGCAGCAGCAGCACGAACTGGCCGCCGTCGAGCAGGGGCAGGGGCAGGGC
Organism: Synechococcaceae cyanobacterium; assembly: GCA_040883175.1. GTDB lineage: Bacteria > Cyanobacteriota > Cyanobacteriia > PCC-6307 > Cyanobiaceae > NIES-981. Next base: position 5,455 of record JBFLKL010000227.1, read on the forward strand.
GTTGAGCACCGCCAGGTTGATCGAGATCAGGGCGGTGAACAGGAACAGACTGCCGCCGCCCTGCTGGGCGAAGGACGCACCCATCTCCACGATCTTCACCGGCCCGCTCACCTGGCCGGCGGTCTCGCCGAAGTGGGTGACCAGGGTGAGGAAGCCGCCGGCGGTGCGGCTCAGCAATGTGGTGAAGTCGCGGTTGGCCTGACGGATCGGCTCCAGCGGCCCGCGGGCGGGCCGGTAGGCCTCCTGGCCGAAGGGCTGCAGCTGGGCGCCGACGCGGCCGGTGCCATCGAGGTCGGCGGGGGTGAGCCGGAGCTGCAGCCGGCTGCCGTTGCGCTCGGCCACCAGCTCCAGCGACTGGCTGGGGGAGGACTGGATGCGCTGCACCAGCTCGGCCACGGCCTGCTGGCCGCCGGCCAGGGGCTCACCGGCCAGGCTGAGGATGCGATCACCGGGCTGCAGGCCGGCGGCGGCGGCGGGCTGGCCGCTCTGCACACCGCTCACCAGCACCCCGGGGGTGGCGCTGAAGCCGGCGGGGATGCCCACCACGGCGCTCTGGGCCACCAGCACCAGCCAGGCCAGCAGCAGGTTGGCGAGCACGCCGGCGGCGATCACCAGGGCGCGCTGGTGCAGGGGACGGTTGGAGAGCAGGTCGGGGTCGTCCTTGGGGATGGCGCTGCCGGCCTCGTCGTCGGGGAAGGCCACGAAGCCGCCCAGGGGGATGGCGCGCAGGGCGAACTGCACGCCGCGGCGCTGGCGCTGCAGCAGCACCGGCCCGAAGCCGATCGAGAAGCTGCTGACGCGGATGCCCTGCCAGGTGGCGGCGAAGAAGTGCCCCGCCTCATGCACCACGATCAGGCCGGCGAGGATCGCCAGTGCCGCCAGAACACCCATTCAGATACCGCCGCGTTGGGTATCCATTGTGGGGCTGCCGGCGGCGGTACCGCTGAGCGGCAGCGGCTGGTCGGCGAGTGTGCCGCTCAGCTCGGCGTCCTGGAAGTCGGCGCCGGTGAGGCGGGCGCCGCGCAGATCGGCCTGGCTCAGGCGGGCGCGCGCGAAGCGGGCGCCGGAGAGATCGGCCGCGGAGAGGTCGGCGCCTGAGAGATCGGCATCGCTGAAATCGGCACCCTGCAGGTCCACGCCGTGGAGGTCGGCATGGCGCAGCACCGTGCCGGAGAAGTTGGCGCCCCGCCAGCGGCTGAAGGGAATGCTCAGGCCCTCGAGGTTGGCGCGCTGCAGATCGAAGCCGTCCTGCCAGATCCCGTCGGCGGAGAGATCCTCGATGGCGCGGATGCGGCCGAGGCTGTTGGTGGCGCCGCCCTCGCGCTGGGCGAGCAGCAGATCGAACAACTCGTGATGCTCCCTCTCCTTGCGTTTACCCGCCTCGAAGATGTAGACGATGGCGGCGGCCACGATGCTGAACGCCTCGACGTTGCCGATGTTGACGATGTCGAGATAGTCGCTGGTGAGGCAGTTCGGCGCGAGCCGGGAGCCATGGCAGTTCTCGAAGCGGTTCACGGCCGAGAGCAGGGCGAAGGAGCAGGCCGCGGCGATCAGCACTCGGAACCTGAAGGAGCGGTCGAGATAGCGAAAGAAGGGCGAGCGCCGGCGGCGCTGCTGGCGCAGGTACCAGGTGGTGGCTGGTTTCCTTCTCATGGAGTGCGCGATGGCATGGGGGTGGCGTGCGGGCGGGCCGGTTTCAGGCTGCCCAGATCGCGGCCAGCTCCAGCCGCAGGCCGGGGATCTCGGCGCCACCCTCGAGCACCGAGGCCTGCTCCACCCGCCGCGGCTCGCCAGCGGCGGGCCACACGTCCACCGCCTGGTCGTCGGGCAGGAGCAACCAGCCGAGGCGGGCCCCGTTGGCCTGGTAACTGGCCATCTTTCGGCGCAGGGCGTTGAGGCCGCGGGGGCCTTGATCGCTGGGGCTGGCCAGCTCCACCACAAGATCGGGGCAGAGGGGCGGGAAGCCGCGGCGTTGCTGGGGCGTGAGCACGTTCCAGCGCTCCAGGCTCACCAGGGAGGCGTCGGGGCTGAGCACCGAGCCGTCGGGGAGCAGGAAACCTCCTGAGCTGTCGAACACCAGCCAGTTGCCCGAAGTTCTGGCGAAGGTGTTGAGCTGGAACAGCAGCTCACTGTTGCGGCGGCTGGTTTCGCCTCCGGTGGGGGTCATGGCGATCACCCGGCCGTCGGCCGACAGTTCCAGCACCGCCTCGGGGTTGGCGGCGCACACCCGCTCGAACTGCTCGGGCGTGAGGCGCAGATCCTCGGGCAGACGCAGGGGCGGCAGGGCATCGCGCTGTGCGCTGCCGGCTGCCGGGTTGGCGGCGAGGGTCATCGGGCCTGCGCAGCAGGTGATTTCACGCTAGCGGCGGTGGCAGAGAGAAGCCTGTTCAGCTGCAGGCCGAAGCTGGCCAAGACGGCGCGCTCCTTGGACCTCTGAATCCCAGCTCTCCGGCAAGTCGCTCGGGATCGTGGAGCCAGAGCTCCGAATCGGGAATGGTGGTGGCGGTTTTGATCACCCAATACCCCAGCCTCAGGTGATTCCATGAGCACGGTGCGGCCCGCGAACTCCTTGCCCGGGGAGATCTGACCACTGGTGCCCCCCTGCTTCACCACAGCCATCGTTCATGCCTGCATGCGTTGGTGCCGGTGGACGGGGGGCTGCTGCGGTGTGCTGATCGGGGCCAATCGAGATCTGTACAGCCTGTACAGGATCGGTAACCCCTGCCATCAAGGCTGGCTGGGCACGGATCGCTCTCTACACCGCAACGGGAAGCTGGGCCTTGAACGGCTCCGCCAGCAGCCTGGCCAGCCCCGCTGGGTTGCGGATGTCGACGCAGAGGAGGGTGGGGCCGATCAACTCCAGGGTGTAGCCACCCCCTTCCAGCACCAGATCGGGGATGCCCCGCAGCGTGGGGTGGCGAAACAGAATCGCTCCGGTGTCGGCATCGAGCACGGGCTCCATGCCTTCCAGCTGGGTGCTCAGGGACTGGGGTTGATCCACCGTGCTGCTCATTCAGAGATCGCCGGGTGTGAGCCCGGTGTGCCGAGCGAGACGAGCCAGCATTCTGGGGCCGATCTCCTCGCGGCAAAGGATCCGGTGGGAACCGCTCTGGCGTTTAACCCTCCAGCCGATCGACTCGAGGGCAGCGAGCACCCGCTTCGCTTTGCTGGCGGACCAGACACTCACGCAACGACGGGCAACTGCAGCTCAAGAGCGTGGGGTTGGTCTTCGTTGTGCTCCAGGCGATCGGCCAGCACCCTCAGAGCCAGTGCCTGGGCCCTGGCCATGGCCTCTGAGGGTGTGGAGCCGTAGGCGAGAACGCCGGGAATCTCAGGCACTTCAGCGATCCAGCGACCGTCGGTTTCCTGCTCGCACTCCAGGGTGAGCTTCATGGTGTGCGGATTCACCCCGCCGGGCCGATCCTCTCCCCCCCGAAATAGGGCACAAGGGCGGCGGGCAGCCGCACGGAGCCGTCGGACTGCTGGCCGTTCTCGAGCAGGGCGGCCATGGTGCGGCCCACGGCCAGGCCGCTGCCGTTGAGGGTGTGCACGAGCTGGGTGCCCCTGGTGTCGGCGTCCTTGAAGCGGATCGAGGCGCGGCGGGCCTGGAAGTCACCGCAGGTGGAGCAGCTGGAGATCTCGCGGTAGGCGCCGGCGCCCGGCAGCCACACCTCCAGGTCGTAGGTGCGGGCGGCGGAGAAGCCGAGGTCGCCGGTGCAGAGCTCGATGCGGCGGTAGGGGAGTTCGAGGGCCTCGAGGATGGCCTCGGCGTGGCGGGTGAGCTGCTCGTGGGCCTCGGTGGAGGCGTCGGGACGGGTGAACCAGTAGAGCTCAACCTTGTTGAACTGGTGCAGGCGGATCAGGCCGCGGGTGTCGCGGCCGTAGGAGCCGGCCTCGCGGCGGAAGCAGGGGGTGTAGGCGCAGTAGCGCAGGGGCAGCTGCTCGGCCGGGAGCACCTCGTCGCGGTGGAGGGAGGTGAGCGGCACCTCGGCGGTGGGGGTGAGCCAGAGGTCGTCGCCTGAGCAGCGGAAGCTCTCTTCTGCGAACTTGGGCAGCTGGCCGGAGCCGGTGAGGCTGGCGCTGTTCACCAGCACCGGCGGCAGCACCTCGGTGTAGCCGCGGGCCGTGTGCTGATCGAGCATGAAGCTGATCAGGGCCCGCTCCAGGCGGGCGCCGGCGCCGAGCAGGGTGATGAAGCGGCTCTGGGCGATGCGCACCGAGCGCTCGGTTTCCCAGAGCCCCAGGCGTTCGCCGATCTGCCAGTGCTCCTGGAGGTCGGGCTCCTGACGCGGGCTGCCCCAGCGCTTCACCTCCACGTTGTCGGCTTCGCTGGCGCCGTCGGGCACCGCGGCGTCGGGGAGGTTGGGGAAGGTGAGCAGCTGGTCGCGCAGGCGGGCTTCGAGGCTCTTCTCCTCCTCCTCGAGCACCGCCACCTGCTGCTTGATGCGGTTGCCCTGCTCGCGCAGCTCGGCCACCTCGGGCCCTCCCGGGGCGGCGCCGCCCCGGATCAGCTCACCCACCTGGCGGCCGACGCGGTTGCCCTCGGCCTGGAGCTCGCTGCGGCGCTGCTCGAGGTCGCGCTCCTGCTGGGCGATCAGCTGCAGGCCGGTGAGGTCGACGTCGAGGCCGCGGCGGGCGAGCTGGGACACGATCTGCTCGGGGTTGTCGCGCAGCAGGCGCTGATCGAGCACGGCGGGGCGGGAACGGCGGCCCGCAGCGTAGGAGCCGGGCCCTGCGGCGGCCTGGCTGAGAGGTTGGTGATGAACCGTTGTCCCCCGATCTGCGGCCGTTCGGCAGGGGTACGTTGAACACAGGAGCGGAAGGATTGATACCCCCCATGGACCAGCGACGCAACGGCCACGGGGCGTTGCCCCTGCTGCTGAGGCTCTCGATGCTGCGGGCCCGCCAGCGGGGCCAGGGCAGCCTGGCGGAGCGGGGTTATGCGCTGGCGGTGGCGCTGATCACCGCCTTCGTGCTGCTGCTGGGGGTGGGGGCGCTGGCCTCGCGGGGGCAGCTGGGTTTTGTGGGCCAGGTGTTCCAGATGCAGAACCGCCAGGCGCGGGATGTGGCGGAGGCGGCGATTGCGGAGTTCGCCAATGCGATGAACCAGGAACGCAATCGGCACCTGCTGATTGCTGGCACCACCGATAACTGGGACCCTGCCAGTTGGGCAGTTCAGGAGACTGACTTTCGCAATATTTGTACTGTCTTTGACGAAAATCTTAATGCAAATGTTGATGGAGCTGGTAATCCTGTCTACACAAATCCCGACCCTGCCGCGATTGCCCGTTTCAGCGTGGGCGGTCCCAGGAATCTCAATGCTGGCGACGCAACGAGGCAATTCACTGTTGAGCAGGTCGAATTCCTGAATGAGGATCGCAATGCCTATTTCGATACTGCTGCTGGTAGTTTTCTGAACTATGTTGATCCAGCGGATCCGACAAATCTCGTGCCGTATGGTGACTTGTACAGAACAGGACGCCAGAGAAGCCTGATTCGGATCACCGTTCTAGGAACGATCACCCAGAATGGCCGTACCAGTACCGCACGTGTTGCCCGGGAATTTGAAGTTGTTCCCAAATGCTGCGAACGCTCATTCGGAGAGAACGTCTTCGGGGCTACGAATTGGGGTAGAGATCAAGAGCCATGTGGTGCCGGCCTTCCCAGTGGAACGGTTCCGGGTCTGATTATTGGACTGAGTGGAGCTGCCATTGGTGGCAGCAATAACACCAAGGAAATTGTTCAGGAAGATGGCTCTCTGGTCACCGAAGCTGCCTGTTGGAATGGCACGTCAGACCCCAATGAGCCTACAGATTTGGTAGGGACCCCGAATTCAACCTGTGCCGATGGCCAGATGGCCAGAGGTGGCATCAGTTACCTACCTTCTGAGTTTAACTTTGTCGCGCCAGTTTATAACCATCCAAGCGGTCTCAATCCAGCATCTCCTGTTGTGAGTGTCAATTCAAAGACCGATTTTCTCTATTTTAACCCAGCCAGGTTCAGTCAACCCTATGCAGGCGTGGC
>JBFLKL010000228.1:0-7953 GCA_040883175.1 Synechococcaceae cyanobacterium
AGCGTGTGGACGGGGAGTGCCTGAAGGGAGACCTGCGGGCGCTGCTGGAGCAGCTGCCGGAGCTGCAGGGGCGGGTGCTGAAGATGCGCTACGGCATTCCCTGCCCCGATGTGCCCGAAGGCACCGAGCCCATGAGCCTCACCGGTATCGGTCGCGTGATCGGGATCAGCCGCGACAGGGTGCGCAACCTCGAGCGTGACGCCCTGGCCCGCCTGCGCCAGCTCGGCCCGGCGGTGGAGGCCTACGTAGCAAGCTGATGGCCTGCTGAACGCAGGCGGTGCTCTTCGCGAACGTCTTTCACGAGCTGGCGGCGATCCTGATGCTCGCCGGCCTGATCGGCGTGCTGGGCCTCAAGCTGCGGCAGCCCCTGATCATCGGCTACATCCTCACCGGCATCGTCGCCGGCCCGGCGCTGCTGGGCTGGACCTCGGGCGGCAGCGAGCTGAAGCTGCTCTCCAGCATCGGCATCTCGGTGCTGCTGTTCGTGGTGGGCCTCAAGCTCGATGTGGGCCTGATCCGCTCGGTGGGCCCGGTGGCCCTGGCCACTGGACTGGGCCAGATCGTGTTCACCTCGCTGTTCGGCTTTCTGATCAGCCTGGCGCTGGGATTTGCGCCCCTGCAGGCGATCTACATCGCCGTGTGCCTCACCTTCTCCAGCACGATCATCATCGTCAAGCTGCTCTCCGACAAGCGGGAGATCGACTCTCTGCACGGACGCATCGCGGTGGGCTTCCTGGTGGTGCAGGACATCGCCGTGATCCTGGCGATGATCCTGCTCACATCCTTCGCCAGTGACGCCGGTGGCGGCATCCTGGCCCAGGCCGTGCGCCTGCTGCTGGTGGGCAGTGCCTTCGTGCTCGGCACCGCCGCCACCATGCGCTGGGTGATGCCTCCCCTGCTGGGCCGGCTGGCCGAGAACCAGGAGCTGCTGGTGCTGTTCGCCGTGGCCTGGGCCGTGGGGCTGGCTGCCCTCGCCGATGCCGTGGAGTTCAGCAAGGAGGTGGGTGCCTTCCTCGGTGGCGTGTCGATCGCTTCCACCGCCTACCGCGAGGCGATCGCCTCGCGGCTCACCGGCCTGCGGGACTTTCTGCTGCTGTTCTTCTTCATCGACCTGGGCTCCGGCCTCGACCTCTCGGCCGCGGGCCTGCAGCTCTGGCCGGCGCTGGTGCTCTCGCTGTTCGTGCTGGTGGGCAACCCGCTGATCGTGGTGGCGATCATGGGCTGGATGGGATACCGGCGTCGCACCGGGCTGCTGGCGGGCCTCACCGTGGCCCAGATCTCCGAGTTCTCGCTGATCCTGGCGGCCCTGGGCCTGCAGCTGGGCCAGCTGGGGGAGGGGGAACTGAGCCTGATCACCCTGGTGGGCGTGATCACCATCGGTCTCTCCACCTACATGATCCTGGGTTCGGATCGGCTCTACCAGTGGCTGCAGGGGCCGCTGCGGCTGTTCGAGCGCGCCAACCCCTTCAGCGAGCTCGCGGGCAGCTGCTCCGGCCCGGCCCGGGTGGATGTGATCCTGCTGGGCCTGGGCCGGTTCGGCAACGCCATCCACCGCCAGCTCCAGCCCCACAACCTGTCGCTGCTCGGCATCGACTTCGATCCCCAGGCCCTGCGCCTGGCCGCCGCCCAGGGGCTGCCGGTGCAGTACGGCGACTCGGAGGACCCCGAGTTCACCGCCAGCCTGCCGCTCTCCTCGGCCACGGTGGTGGTCAGCACCCTGCCCTCCCTGGAGGCCAATGCCGCCATCCGGCATGGTCTGGCCACGGCCGGCTTCCGGGGTCACTTCATCGCCACCGCCCACGACGAGGCCGAGGTGACGCGGCTGGAGTACATGGGGGCCCACCGCACCCTGCTGCCGTTCCTGGACGCGGCCGAACGGGCCGCCGAGCTGATCGTCGACGACCTGCTGGAACTGCGTGACCAGCGGGCCCGCAGTGCCTAGCTGCCGCCGCCGGCAGCGGGCGGGGCAACGGCCACGAAGCGCAGCAGCACCCGGTCGTCGGCGTCGAGGAGCATCAGGTCGCCGCCTTCGATCCGCCAGCCGCGCACCAGTTCGACGGCGCTGAAGAAGCGCCGCTCGAACGTCATCAGCGGTTCGGGGCAGGCCATGCGGGTGCTGGCCAGGGGCAGAAAGCGCAGCTTCCGGCCATCGAGTTCGAAGCCCCCCATCAGCCGGTTGCAGCCGCCGCTGCCGCTCACCCGGTCGCTGTCGGGATCGAGCCGGAGCTGCACCGGTCGGGCAGCGGCCGCCGGCGGTGCCGGGTCCTGTCCGTCCTCCAGCCTGTGCAGCTGCCAGTCGGTGCCCCGCAGCGGCATCTCCGTGGTTCCCGGACAGGGTTGCGCATCGCTCTGCAGGCTCACGAAGCGCACGGGCACCACGGTGCGCACCATCCCCTGACTCTCCTCCATGGACGGCCGGTTGGTGATCAGTCCCTCCACGTTCACAAGCCGCGGTTCGCCGGCCGCCCGGTTCAGCAGGTAGGCGCGCTCCAGCGCCAGGTAGTCGCCCTCCATGGCCACCGGCAGGGTGCGGCCGGTGGCGCAGAGCTGGAGGCTGGGGGCGTCGGCCAGGTAGCGGAACTGTCCCAGCAGCTGCAGGCGGGGGTCGATCGGTGCGGGCTGGCCCAGGCGCGTGAGCCGGTCGTTGAGGCGGGAGGGGATCGGCTGGCCCTCCAGGCTGAGCTTGCGCAGGGCGCTGCCGCCGAGAATCGGTTGCAGAAACACCGGTGCCTCGCGGCCGCCGCGCAGCACCAGGCGCCCGCCGCCGGGCTCCAGCTGCCAGCGGCCGATGTCATCGAAGTTCTGATCCGGTGCACGGTTGAGGTAGGTCTGGCGCAGCTGGAAGGTGCCGTCGGGCGCCAGATCCACATGCCAGCGGATCGGGCCCGAGGCGCCGGGGATCTGGCCCACCCAGGTGGCCGGCAGGGGGCCCAGCACCGTCTCCATCGGCGTGGCCTTCCCGGCCTGGGCAGGGGCAGCCGCGCTCAGCAGCAGGCTCAGGGCCAGGCCGCTGGGGAGGGCCGCGGCGCGGGGCGAAGCGACCCTGGAGCGTCGGTGGACAGCCTGCATCGGCATGGTTGGTGTGCGTGGGGGCTCCGAGCAGTGTTGATGGGGATGGGGGATTCAGCAAGCCAGGTGCCGCGGCTGCGCTCCGCCCTGCTGGCGTGGTGGGAGCGGGACGGACGCCATGGCATTCCCTGGAAGCTCCGCCCCGACGGCGGGCGGCCTGTCGCCGGCGAACCCCTCGACCCCTTCCCCATCTGGGTGGCGGAGGTGATGCTGCAGCAGACGCAGCTGCAAGTGGTACTGCCCTACTGGCGGCGCTGGATGGCCGCGTTTCCCGGCCTCGAGGCATTGGCGGCGGCCGAGGAGCACGACGTGCTGCTGCTCTGGCAGGGACTGGGCTACTACTCCCGCGCCCGGCGGCTGCACCAGGGGGCGCGGCAGCTGCTTGCAGGCCGGGCTGCCCAGGCACCGTCCGCCGACCCATGGCCGCGGGATGCGGAGGGCTGGCTCGCCCTGCCAGGGATCGGTCGAAGCACCGCCGGCAGCATCCTGTCGTCGGCGTTTGATCTGCCCTTCGCCATCCTCGATGGCAACGTGAAGCGGGTGCTGGCGCGGCTGACCGCCAGCCCGCGGCCGCCGGCGCGGGATCTGGCCGGGCTGTGGCGACACAGTGCGTCGCTGCTCGATCCGCAGCGCCCGCGGGCCTTCAACCAGGCGCTGATGGACCTTGGCGCGACGCTGTGCACACCCCGCAATCCCAGCTGCGGGGTGTGTCCCTGGCAGGGGCACTGCGCTGCCTACGCTGCCGGCGACCCTGCCCGCTACCCCGTGAAGGACGCCCCGCGCCCGCTCCCCTTCGAGCTGATCGGCGTGGGGGTGGTGCGCAACGACGCCGGCGAGGTGCTGATCGATCAGCGGCACGACGGGGGCCTGCTTGGCGGGCTGTGGGAATTTCCCGGCGGCAAGCAGGAGCCCGGCGAACCGATCACCGCGACGATCCGTCGGGAGCTGGGTGAGGAGCTGGCAATCGAGGTGGCGGTGGGCGAGGAGCTGATCTCCCTCGAGCACGCCTACAGCCACAAGCGGCTGCGCTTTGTGGTGCACCTGTGCACCTGGCTGAGCGGTGAGCCCCAGCCCCTGGCGTCCCAGCAGGTGCGCTGGGTACGGCCCGAGCAGCTCGCCGAGTTTCCCTTCCCCGCCGCCAACGCCCGCATCATCGCGGCGCTGCTGGAGCGGCTGGCCGCTGACGCCGCCGGCGCTTCGCCCCAAGCTGAGGACAGCCGCCCGGCCGCCTGATGGCCCCTGCCCCCGTCGCCTCACCGCAGGTGCTCTGCCTGGGCGAGGCCCTGGTGGATCGCCTCGGTCCCCCCGGCGGCGACCCTGCCGGCGGCGGTGACGACTGCCTCGGTGGTGCCCCCGCCAACGTGGCCTGTGCCCTGGCCCGCCTGGGTACACCTGCTGCCTTCCTCGGCCGGCTGGGGATGGACACCATCGGTGAGGCCTTTGCCCGCCTGTTTGCCAGCCGCGGGGTGGACACCTCCGCGCTGCAGCGCGATCAGGAGCGCCCCAGCCGCATCGTGCTGGTGCGCCGCGATGCCGGTGGAGAGCGCCAGTTCGGCGGCTTCACGGGCGACCGGGGCACGGGCTTCGCGGATCAGGCCTTCAACGCTCCCGAGCTGGAGGCCGCCCTGGCCCCCCTGATGGCGGCGGCGCGCTGGCTGCTCACAGGCACCATCCCCCTGGCCTCGCCCGTGGCAGCGGCCGCCCTGGAGCTGGCGCTGCGGCGCGCCGCGGCGGCCGGTGTGGCCGTGGCGGTGGATGTGAACTGGCGTCCCACCTTCTGGAACCCGGGCGCCGATCCGGCCAGTGGTCCCGACGCCCAGCAGCTCTGCCGCTGTCAGTCCCTGCTGGAGCAGGCGGCCCTGATCAAGTGCTCCCGCGAGGAGGCGCTGTGGCTGTGCGGCAGCGACGATCCAGCGCTGCTGAGCGCCGCCCTGCCCGCTCGTCCGGCCGTGGTGGTGACCGACGGTGCCAACCCGGTGCGCTGGTGCTGGGGGGAGGCGGTGGGAGAGCTGGCTCCCTTCCCCGTGGCCGTGGTGGACACCACCGGTGCCGGCGATGCCTTCACCGCCGGCCTGTTGCACGGCCTCTGCACCCGCCCCGAGCTGCTGGATGGTGGCGATGGACCGGCCGTGCGGGAACTGATGTGCCTCGCCGGTGCCTGCGGTGCCCTGGTGTGCCGGGGGGCCGGCGCCATCGACCCCCAGCCCACCGCGGCCGAGGTGCAGGTCTGGCTCAATCGGGCACGCTGAAGCCGGCGGGGAGGTGCAGACCGGCGATGCGCCCGGCCTCGGGGTCGGCCGGATCGGCCAGCTCCAGCTCCAGCAGCCAGGCCTGGCGCGGCGGGGCGCTGAGCCGCCCGGGCCACTCCACCGCCAGCAGCGCCCCCAGCTCGCCGGCCAGCTCCTCTTCCTGGGCGAACAGCTCCTCGGCGGCGCCCGGCTGTTCCAGGCGGTACAGGTCCAGATGCACCAGCGTGCTGGGCGTGCCATCGGGCAGCACACCGCTGTAGTGCTGCGCCAGGGCGAAGGTGGGGCTGGTGATCGGCTCCGTGATCCCCAGCCCCACCGCGATCCCCTGCACCAGGCAGGTCTTGCCCGCGCCCAGCTCCCCCTGCAGCAGCAGGATGGGGGGGGTGTCCCGGGTCTCCGGCTGCCGGGCCGCCACCAGCCGGGCGGCCAGTTCGCGGCCCAGGGCCCGGGTGGCCGCGGCATCCGCCAGCCGCCAGTGCTGCACCGGGCCGTTGGCGGGTGGCTGCGGGGGACCTCCGAGCGGGTGACTGCGGTTCACGGCACCTGGAATGCTCCCGGTAGATTGCCCGCCAGCGAGCCCGAAGCCTCGGCGTCTCCGCAGATATTTCCCAACGCCCTCCCAGTCGGGAGCGAGCCGTACCCCCGGAGCACAACCCATGGTGGCCACCCCCGCCGCAGCGTCCACCGCGTCTGCCCTGCAGAGCACATCGTCCTATGTGATCGCCGACATCGCTCTGGCCGACTTCGGCCGCAAGGAGATCGCGATCGCCGAAACCGAGATGCCCGGCCTGATGGCCCTGCGCGAAAAGTTCGGCGTCGAGCAGCCCCTCAGGGGGGCCCGCATCGCGGGTTCCCTGCACATGACGATCCAGACCGCCGTTCTGATCGAAACCCTTGTCGCCCTCGGCGCCGAGGTGCGCTGGGCCAGCTGCAACATCTTCTCCACCCAGGATCACGCCGCCGCCGCGATCGCCGCCGGTGGCATCCCCGTGTTCGCCTACAAGGGTGAAAGCCTCGACGAATACTGGGCCTTCACCCACCGCATCCTCGAGTGGGGCGACGGTGGCACCCCCAACATGATCCTCGACGACGGCGGCGATGCCACCGGTCTGGTGATGCTCGGCACCAGGGCCGAGAGCGATCCCTCGGTGCTCGACAACCCCTCCAACGAGGAGGAGACGGCGCTGTTCAACAGCATCCGCCAGAAGCTGGCCGCCCAGCCCGGCTTCTACTCCCGCATCCACGGCGCCATCCTGGGTGTGACCGAGGAGACCACCACTGGTGTGGCCCGACTCTATCAGCTGCAGAAGAGCGGCGAACTGCCCTTCCCGGCGATCAACGTCAACGATTCGGTCACCAAGAGCAAGTTCGACAACCTCTACGGCTGCCGCGAGTCCCTGGTGGACAGCATCAAGCGCGCCACTGACGTGATGGTGGCCGGCAAGGTGGCCCTGGTGATGGGTTATGGCGATGTCGGCAAGGGCTCGGCCCAGTCGCTGCGGGGGCTTGGTGCAACGGTGATGATCGCCGAGATCGATCCGATCTGCGCCCTGCAGGCCGCCATGGAGGGTTACCGCGTGGTGCGCCTCGACGACGTGGTGCACGAGGTGGACATCTTCGTGACTGCGACCGGAAACTTCCGTGTGATCCGCCACGAGCACCTGATCCAGATGAAGGATCAGGCGATCGTGTGCAACATCGGCCACTTCGACAACGAGATCGATGTGGCCTCGCTGAAGCAGTACCCCTGGGAGACGATCAAGCCCCAGGTGGATCACATCGTGCTCCCCTCTGGCAACAGGATCATCCTGCTGGCCGAGGGTCGGCTGGTGAACCTGGGTTGCGCCACCGGCCACCCCAGCTTCGTGATGAGCAACTCCTTCACCAACCAGGTGCTGGCCCAGATCGAGCTGTTCACCAAGCGCGACAAGTACGCCAACCAGGTGTACGTGCTGCCCAAGCACCTTGATGAGATGGTGGCCCGCCTCCATCTCGACAAGATCGGCGCCAGGCTCACCGAACTCACCCCGGAGCAGGCCGCCTACATCAACGTGCCCGTGGAGGGGCCGTACAAGCTCGAGCACTACCGCTATTGAGGTGCCGCCGGGGGGGCTCGCCTGGTCGCGTAATCAGCCGCCCTGGCACTGAAGCCCTGAACCAGCGGGTGACGCCCTCGTCGGTGAGAACCGGCGAGGGCAGTTTGCTGGCGAGCGGATCTGACGTGCCGCCGCCTCAGAAGGGCACTTCCTCCTCGCTGGGCTCGCCGCCACCGAAGCCACCGCCGCTGGCACCGCCGTAGCTGCCCCCACCGGCCATGGCCTCGCTGTCCCGTTTGGAACCGAGCAGCTCCAGTCGGTCCACGCGGATCACGGGTTTGGTGCGCTCCTCGCCGCTGCTGCGGTCGGTCCAGCGATCGAGCTTGAAGCTGCCGATGATCCCCAGCAGGGAGCCCTTGCGCACATAGTCGGCCGCCACCTGGGCCTGCTTGCCCCAGATCTCGAGGTTGAACCAGTCGGGCTCGTCGTCGCGGCTGCGCCGGTTCACCGCCAGGGTGAGATTGGCCACCATGCTGCCGGATTCGAAGTAGCGCACCTCAGGGTCGCGGCCGGCCCGGCCCACCAGGGTGATGGAGTTG
>JBFLKL010000229.1:0-6175 GCA_040883175.1 Synechococcaceae cyanobacterium
GCCCGTTCCCGATCCGGCCGAGTCGGCCCGCCTCCTCAGCGACAACACAGGCACTCCGGCGTTCCGCTCCGGCTTCGTGGCCCTGATCGGTCGGCCGAACGTGGGCAAGTCCACCCTGCTCAACCAGCTGGTGGGCCAGAAGGTGGCGATCACCTCACCGGTGGCCCAGACCACCCGCCACCGCCTGCGCGCCATCCTCACCACCCCCACCGCCCAGCTCGTGCTGCTGGACACCCCCGGCATCCACAAGCCCCACCACCTGCTGGGCGAGCGACTGGTGAAGACGGCCCGCAATGCGATCGGCGATGTGGACGTGGTGCTGCTGCTGGTGGACGGCAGCCAGCCGGCCGGCCGCGGCGACGGCTTCATCGTCGACCTGCTGCGTCACTGCCGGGTGCCGGTGCATGTGGCCCTCAACAAGCACGACCTGGTGGATCCAGCGGAGGCCGAGGCCCTGGCCGCCAGCTACCGGCAGCTGCTGGCGGGTCGGGGCGATTTCGCCACCCCGACCCCGGAAGGTCAGACCCCCAGCCTGCCGCTGGACTGGCCCCTGCACCCTGTCAGCGCCCTCACCGGCGAAGGCACGGCAGCCATGGTGGCGGCGCTGGCCGCCGAACTGCCCGCCGGCCCCCAGCTCTACCCGGCCGATGCGGTGAGCGACCAGCCCGAGCAGCTGCTGATGGCCGAGCTGATCCGGGAGCAGGTGCTCAGCCACACCCGCGAGGAGGTGCCCCACTCGGTGGCGGTGAGCATCGAACGGGTGGTGGACGACGGGCCGCGCATCGCCGTGCTGGCCACGGTGCTGGTGGAGCGCTCCAGCCAGAAGGGCATCCTGATCGGCAAGGGCGGGCGGATGCTCAAGACCATCGGCCAGGGGGCCCGGCTGCAGATGGAGAAGATGTTCAGCGGGCCGGTGTATCTGGAGCTGTTCGTGAAGGTGGTGCCGGGCTGGCGCCGCAGCGCCGCCCGCCTGGCCGAGCTGGGCTACCGGGGCGAGTGAACCGCCGGTGATCGGCAGCTGAGAGAATCCCCCGATGAGCGACACCAACAGCGAGCAGCCCGGCTTTCCGCCCCAGGAGATCGGGGCGTTTCTGCGCTTCTGCGCCGGCGAATGGATGGGGTTGCGCAGCCGCTTTGCCCTCGGCGAGGGCAGCGAGGGCGAGAACGGCGATGAGTGGCACAGCAGCGAGCGGGGCGAGCTGGTGGTGACCTACCTCGAGCCCGGCAGCGCCGACTCCCCCGGCGGCCTCAGCCTGGGGCCCAGGGGGGAGCCCCCGCGGCAGCTGCTGTTTGCCGGCAACGGCAGCTTTGAGGTGAACGGCATGCAGGGCACCTGGCAGCTCTGGCCCGACGGCAGCCTGGAACTCACCCTCTCCGGCCAGGACAGCGAAGTGCGCGAGCGCATCTGGTTCACCAAGCCCAACCTGCGCCTGCGCTCCACCGTGGAGAGCCGCCGCGACGGCAGCCCGGGCCGGGCCAGCTTCAGCTCCGAAATCCGCCGCGTGAGCGCGCCTGCGCCCACAGGCGCCTGAACCGCCGCTCCGCTGAACCGCTGCCCCACCCCGGATGCGCCTCGATGTGGTGACCCTGGCTCCTGAGGCCCTGCAGCCCCTGCTGGGGCTGGGGGTGATCGGCCGGGCCTTCCAGAGCGGCATCGCCACGCTGCACACCCACAACCCGCGCGACTTCGCCACCGACCGCTACCGCAAGGTGGACGACGAGCCCTACGGCGGCGGGGCCGGCATGGTGCTCAAGCCTGAGCCGGTGTTCGCGGCGGTGGAGGCCATTCCGGTGCTGCCCCGGCGCCGCGTGCTGCTGATGTCCCCCCAGGGCGCGCCGCTGGGCCAGGCCGACCTGCGCCGCTGGGCCAGCGGCTACGACCAGCTGGTGCTGCTCTGCGGCCACTACGAGGGCTTCGATGAGCGCATCCGCAGCCTCGCCGACGAGGAGGTGTCGATCGGCGATTTCGTGCTCACCGGCGGCGAGCTGCCGGCGGCGGTGGTGATCAACGGTGTGGTGCGGCTGCTGCCGGGCACCGTGGGCACCCAGGCCTGTCTGGAGGAGGAAAGCCACAGCTCCCTGCTGCTCGAGCACCCCCACTACACCCGTCCGGCCGCGTTCCGCGGCATGGAGGTGCCGGCGGTGCTGCGCAGCGGCGACCACGGCGCCATCGCCCGCTGGCGGGCCGAGCAGCAGCAGCAGCGCACCCGCGAACGGCGGCCCGATCTGTTCGCGCGCTGGAAGGCCGGCCAGCAGGCACGGCAGCAGCAGTAGGCACGGTTCGTCGGCTGCGGAGCGACCGGTGAACCGTGCCGCTCAGCCCGCGGGCTTCTGCACACCCCGCAGGGCCGCCAGCAGGCTGGCGGGGCTCTGGGGGTCCACCATCAGCACGCTGCCGCCGGGCGCCTGGGCCATCGCCTCGCCCATGGCCATCCAGTCGCGGGCCAGCAGCAGGCGGATCGCCTCGGTGGCTTCGGGGTTGGCCTGCATCGCCTCCGCCAGCCGGGTGGCGGCATCGGCGCGGGCCTGGGCCAGCAGGGCCTGCTGCTGGGCCTGGGCCTGGGCCTCCATCACCAGGGCCTCCTGCTTGGCCTTGGCATCGAGCACCAGGGCCTCGGCCCGGCCCCGGGCGGCGTTGAGCTGGGATTCCTTCTCCCCCTCCGAGCGCAGGATCGCCGCCCGCTTCTGGCGCTCGGCGGTCATCTGCTGCTCCATCGCCTGCTGCACCCCGGCCGAAGGCTTGATGTCGCGCATCTCCACCCGGGTCACCTTCACGCCCCAGGGGTCGGTGGCCTGGTCGAGCTCACGCAGCAGGGCCTCGTTCACCTCCTGGCGCGTGGTGAACGTCTGATCGAGATCGAGCTTGCCCATCTCAGCGCGGATCTGGGTGAGCACCAGGTTCACCATCGCCGCCTGCAGGTTGTCGACGGCGTAGTAGGCGCGGGCGTGCTCGAGCAGCTGCCAGTACACCACCGCGTCCACCTCGATCGCCACGTTGTCGCGGGTGATGCACTGCTGGGGCGGGATGTCGAGCACCCGCTCCTTCAGCGACTCGTGGCTCACCACCTTCTCCACCACCGGCAGCACGAACGACAGCCCCGGCTGCAGCTGGCGGTCGTACTTGCCGAGCCGCTCCACCAGCCGCGACTGGCCGCCGCTGGTGACCTTGACGCTGTTGATGCCCAGAAACGCCATCACCACCAGGGCGGGCAGACCGAACAGGGCATCCATGGGCAGCAACGGCCCGTGAAGGCCGGAATCGACGGCACCCCCTCAGGCTAGGCAGCATGGAGGTGCACCACCACGCCTCCCTCCCATCCCGGCCATGGCTGTCGCTGCGCTGATCTGGCTGGTGGTGGGGCTGACGCTGCTGCTGCTCGAGGCCCTGGGGGCGGAATTCGACGGCCTCCTGGCCGGTGCCCTCGCCGCACTGGCGGTATCCCTCACCACGGCCCTGCTGCCCCTGCCGGCGGTGGGCCAGCTGCTGCTGTTCGTCCTGCTCACCGCCGTGCTGCTGGCGGGGCTGCAACGCTGGTCGCAGCGGCGGCGCGAGCGGGCCATTCCCCAGTCCCACGCCGCCGAACAGGCGCGGGTGATCACCCGCTTCGACGCAGACGGGGAGGGGCGGGTGCGCTGGCAGGGCCAGAGCTGGGCGGCCACCAACCTGGAACCCCGGCATGCCCTGGAGGCCGGCGCGGCGGTGATGGTGATGGGCCGCGAGGGCAACCACCTCCAGGTGGTGCCGCTGCCACCGCCTGAGGTTCAGGGCTGAGGCCCTCAGGGCCCGGCATCGGGCAGGGCCGGCAGCCGCACCACCACTTCGGCCCCGCCGAGATCCCTGCTCCGCCCCAGCTCCAGGCTGCCGCCGTGGTTCTCCACGGCGGTGGCGGCCACGAACAGGCCGATGCCGCTGCCACCGGCCTTGGTGCTGGCCAGCAGCAGCTGATCGCGGGTGAGGTCGGCAAAGCCGGGGCCGTTGTCGGCGATGCGCAGCTCCAGCCAGTCGCCCCCCTCGCCATCCCGGCGTCGCTCCAGGCTGAGGCGCACCAGGGGCCGCTCCACGGCGGCCTGGCCCAGGGCCTCCACGGCGTTGCGGATCAGGTTGGCCACGGCGATCTGCAGCTGGGCCCCATCCCCCAGCAGCCAGCGGGGCTGATCCAGCCCGCTCTCCTCCACCGCCACGGCCTGGCTGCTGAGCAGACCCGCCAGGTAGAGCCGGGCACTCTCCACCACCTCACAGAGGTCGATGCGCTGCTGATCGGTGCGCACGTTGCGCAGCAGCATGCGCATCCGCTCGATCGTGTCCACGATCCGTTCGGTCTCGCGCAGCTGGAGCTCGAGCAGGGGCCGCAGCGAGCGCCGCAGTTCACCCTCGGGCAGCTGGTCCAGCTGATCCTGCAGCATCTGGGTGTTGATCAGGATGGCGCTCAGGGGCTGGTTGATCTCGTGGGCCACCGCCGCCGCCGTGAGGCTGGTGCGCAGCTTCGCCTCCAGCTCCCGCCGCTGCCGCTCCTGGAGCTCGGTCTCGCGCCGCAGGGCCCGCTCCAGGGCCGCCGCGGCCTGCTTGCGCTCGGTGACATCGAGGAACGTGCACAGCATCAGGTCCTCGAGGCGGGTGGCGGTGAGGATCACGTCCCGCCGGCTTCGATCCCGGCAGAGCAGACTCACCTCGATCGGCGGCAGCGTGCCGCCGCTGGCGAGGAGCTGCAGACCTTCCCGCCACTGGCCGGCAATCATCTCCCGATAGTCGGGATCGTCGTAGGCCAGGGCGCTCCAGGCCTCCACGTCCGGCAGCTCCTCGGGCCGGTAGCCGAACGTCTCGCGGAACTGACGGTTCATGTAGACGATCTCCTGGGGCGGCTCCAGGCGGTTGATGCCCACCGCCACGGGCAGGAAGTCGAGGATGCGGCGCAGCTGCTGCTGCTGGGCTTCCAGCAGCTGGCGGGCCACCACCTCGTCGGTGACATCACTGAGCACCCCCTCCCAGATGGTGGAGCCATCGGGCAGATCGCGGGGCAGCGATTCGGCCCGCACCCAGCGGATGGAGCCATCCACCAGCACGCGGCCCTGGCCGCGGAAGGGCCGCCTGCCGGCGCTGGCCTCCTGCTCCAGGCTCAGGAAGGTGGCCTGATCCTCCGGGTGCAGGCAGGTGAAGGCCCGGGCCACCTCCGCCCCCTGCAGGACGTGGCGCTCCAGGCCGCAGATCTCCAGAAACCGGTCGCTCAGGAAGGAGAAGCGAGCCTGCTGCTCGCCAGGTCGCTGCACCGTGGTGTAGGTGCCCACCGGGATGGCCTCGGTGATCGCCAGAGCGGTGTGGGCCAGTTCGTCACGGGCCCGCTGCAGCGATGCGCTCAGCTCGCGGGCACGGCGCCCACGGCCGTTCACCAGCTCCACCAGCTCCTGCAGCTCGGCGATGGCCGAATCCGCCAGCTCGCTGGCCTGGCCGGCCTCCGGTTGCTCCTGCAGCGGGCGGATCATCCTGGCCAGCTGACGCTCCACCCCGCTGGCCAGCAGCTCGGCCAGGGCCACCGCCAGCAGCAGGATCAGTGCCAGCTGGGTGAGGCAGTGGAACACCAGCTCGGCGTCGAGCCGGCGAATCAGCGGCCAGGCCGGCTGCACCACGGTGGTGGACCCGGCACGCGCCAGCCAGTAGCCCTGGCGGTGAGCCAGCAGGGGCAGATCCGCCTCACGCGGCACCAGCAGGGTCAGGCCGGACGGCGCCAGGCGTCCCGAACCGAACGGCCGGAAGTCGCGATCCAGGCGGGCAAACAGAGCCGGATCCGAACTCCCCTCCAGCCCCTGGGGGGGCTGCCAGCGGGCCGCCAGACCATCGGGCAGTCCGGCTCCGGGTGGCTGGGCCTGGGCCAGCACCTGGGCCGTCACCAGGGCCGCCACCATCTCCAGCCTCTGGCGCTGGCCCTGGAGCACCGTCACCTTGAGCTGGCTGGAGAGGCTGATCAGGCTCACCACCGCGGGCAGACTCACCGCCAGCAGCACCACCGCAAAGGTGAGGCCGCGCACACTCAGCCGTCCGGGCTCGCCGCGCTGCCGCCAGGCCCGGCAGAGCAGAAAGGCCGCCAGCCCCAGGGCCGTGCTCAGCACCGCCACCACCGCGTCCTTGAGACCCAGCACCACGGCCCGGAGCAGGTCGCCCCCCAACAGCTGGCTGGTCAGC